>NZ_CP109593.1 GCF_036250675.1 Streptomyces sp. NBC_01689
AAGACGGTGTCGCGGTGGATCGCAGCCGATCCGACGATGCGCGTGAAGCGCCTCGGGCCGACCGGCCACCGCGTACGCATCCACTGCTCCGAGCTGGAGCGCGAC
The DNA here is from genome assembly GCF_036250675.1 of Streptomyces sp. NBC_01689. Lineage (NCBI taxonomy): Bacteria > Bacillati > Actinomycetota > Actinomycetes > Kitasatosporales > Streptomycetaceae > Streptomyces > Streptomyces sp. NBC_01689. Next base: position 106 of record NZ_CP109593.1, read on the forward strand.
CGCACCGCGGCTGCTGCCGCTTCCTGACCGCAGAGGGCCGGCCACCTGGCCGCGCCCTGCTGCTCGTCGTCCCGCTGGTTCTGGGCCGGGGACCCCGTTGACCAACGTCCGGGAGTCCCCCCATGTCTTCCTCGCCCACCCCCGCCCTGCCGTCGGCCGGGATCATCGCCGACGTCTGGCGGGCGCTGCTGACCGGCCCGTGGGCTCGGGACATGCCGGTCTCGCTGCGCCGGTCGCGGTTCCTCGTCGCCCTGTACGGCGCGGCCGGTCTGGCTGACGACTGCGGGCGGGTAGCCGATCCGCTCGACGGCGAGCCCCTGACGGTACGGCTCGGCCGGGCCTGCGCCGCCAGTCCGGAGACCGTCGCCCGCTACCTGGCCGCCGCGACAGCCGCCGGCCTTCTCACCGAGCGCCCCGACGGCTGGGCGCTGTCCACCGCGGCTGTCCCTGTGTGGACGGCTGCGCTTGCTCACCTCACCCCAGGCGAGAGCCGGTGACCGCCCTGCGGCCCGTTACGGGCCTCCGTGCCGTCCCGGCGACGCCCCCTCACCGGAAGGACCCGTAGATGGCTCTCAACTTCGCGGCGGCCCGGGCGTACGCCGCCCGCAACCCCGACAACACCAGGCACGCCGAGCTCCTGGCCCGCCTCGACCCCGAGTGGGCCACAGGCCGGTCCCGGCCGCCGCTCGACCTCACCGCGGCCCGGGCCCGGATCGCCGAACGCCGCCTCGAGGAACAGCGCTCCCGGCCGCCCCTGAACCTGGCGCCGATCCGGGCCGCGCAAGAGGCAGAGCGCAACGCCCGGCGCGTACCGGTCCCGCCGGAGACCGCGCTGAAGTTCGTCGGCCGGGACGGCGCATGGCAGTGGGTCAGCCTCGGGCCCGGGTCCCGCCGCTGGGAGCGTCTCGCGAAGGGCCTGGTCGCCGCCTCGCCCTTCCGGTGCCTGCGGCTGGGCAACACCCGGATCGTGGAAGGGCCGGAGACCGGCCACTCGGTGTTCAAGCGGGACGACGACGGCACGGGATGGGTCGACGTCTTCGTGGACGACGCGATCGCCGACGCAGACCGCGTCATCGCGCACGAGCTCGCGCACGTCGCCGACGAGATCGTGCGCATCGAGGCCTGCGGGTCAGCGACCGCCTGGCACCGGCAGTTCGACGACCCGCACCGCTCGGCCGAGGCGGAAGCGTTCGCTGTCGACGCCGAAGCCTGGCTGCGCATCGACACGCCCAGGGACGAGCTCCTCGCCGCCGCCCGCCGACACCAGGACGACCGCCGTGCCCGGTGAGAGCGTCCGGACGGTGCTCCTCGGCCTGGCCGTCCGCGTACGGGCCGTGGAAGCGGCGACCCGGGCCCTCGCCGCCGGATCGTGCGGACACTCCGGAGCGATCTACACCACGGCCGCCGCCCCATCGGCCGGCGCATGGTGCGTCGACTGCGGGCACCGCCACATCGGCGACCTACTGCTCACCCCGTGGTGCCTCCTGTGCGACGACCTCGCCCGCCCCGGCATCACCCAGGCCCACGCCGACGGCACGCAGGTCCTGCTCCGCGTCTGCGACCGCTGCCTCACCGCCGACATCACGGCCGACCACTGACCGCCCCTGCAACCAGGAGAGACACATGAACACCGACCAGACCGCCGCCCAGACCGTCGACGCGGACGTCCTCGCCTACAAGGCCCTGCTCGCCGCAAGCGCGCTCCTCGACGAGATCAGTCCCGAAGCCGCTGCCTCCCGACCGCTCCCCGGGGCGGAGCCGCTGTACGCACTGAACGGGACGCTGCTCCGCAACCTCCTGGACGGGATGGTGCCGAGCGTGGCCACCACGCATCCCGACCACGCACAGCTCTGCTCCCAAGTGGTCGGGATGCACGCCAAGCACACCGCTACCGCGGCTGCCTGACACCGGGAGAGGAGACACCCGTGCCAGAGATCAAGCGCCTTCGGCTGGACCCCCAGCTCGACCCGTGGGAGCAGCAACCAGGGGAGACGGGGCGCAGATACGAGCAATTTGCTGCATTCCGGGATCTAGGCCCCGGCCGGACCGTACAAAAGGCGAGCGAAACCCTAGCGAAATCGGGGGGGTACCTCCGCGCGATCGCAGGTCCGCACCTGTGGCGGGAGAGGGCTCAGGCGTGGGACCGGAACCGTGCCCAGATCGCGGATGCGGTCTGGGCCGAGGAAGGGCGGAAGTCCGCCGAGACGACGCACAAGCTGCTGAATCTGGCGAAGGGCAAGCTGGCCCAGGCGCTCAGCGGCATGGAGCCGAACAGCCTGACGGAGTCCGAGACGATCCGGCTCCTGGACGTCGTCGCCGGTAGGCACACGTCGCTGTTCGGTGAGACCCTCGCGCTCACCGGCCCGGACGGCGGTCCCATCCGGATCACGACTCGCGACGACTTCGAGGGCCTGACGCTGGAGCAGCGGGCACGACGGATGATCGAGCTGGGCGAGAACTCCATCCGACGGGGGAGGTCGATCCTCGGCCTGGACGACGACGAGGACGAGGACGACCAGGAGGAGCGGCCCGACTGACCGTGCGGCGGCCCGGGAACGCGAAAGAGGCCCCCGGCCCGCCCTGGTGGGGGCGGCCGGGGGCCTGGTCATGCAAAGACGTCAGACGGGCCGTCAGCGGCCGTTGATGGTGAGCTTGTCGATACGGACGCCGGTGCCACCACGGGAGCCCCAGCGGCCGCCCTGGCCGCCGTGTCCGGTGATGTTGACCTCCATCGGGGACGCGCTCGGGGCGGCGGTGCCCTGGCCGTGTGCGCTGGACGTGCCGCCGAAGATGCGGAGCCCGGCCCATCCGAGGGTGGCCGCACCGATCACGGCGGCGGTCCCCAGCAGCAACGAGGCGATGTCGGCAAGGTACGGACCGGCCATGGCGAGGGCTCCTCCTACGGAGAGGGTCACGGCGCAGATGGACGAGACGACGATGATCGCGCCGCGCTCCAGGGCGGACAGCGGGCGTCGCGGCGCAGCGTCGGGGGCGGCCGGGACGAGGACGGGCGGCGCGGCCGGCACCCGGGCGAGGACCCATTCGCCGGTGTCCTCGATCTGGACCAGGGCGCGGCGCGGGTCGGCGGCCGGGACAGGGAACGCGGGGTGCACGTAGGCGGCCGGGGCGAGGTGCTGCGGCTGGTAGACGGTCGGGGCCTGGACAACGGTGGGCAGCTGCTCGGTGATGGTCGGCTCGTACATGGTGTGGTCCTCCTGCAAGGCGGTGCGCGGGCATGGGAAAGGCCCGGAGCGGGGGATGCTCCGGGCCTGCTGTGTGCTGCTGTGCGAGGGCGGTCAGTCATCGTCGGGGGTGGTGTTGGTGGCGCCACAGTTCCAGCACTCCCACTCACCGGGGAGGCGGTACCGCTCGACCCAGAAGCCCACCGGCCTGCCGTAGACGACGCAGGTCGTGCCACACCACCAGCAGTCGTATTCGAAGTCCATGCCGCCATGGTGGCGGCGGCATGGACCTTCTCGGGCGGTTACTCGGGACGTGACCAGATTCCGTGACCGGCGCTCACGATGTGCCCCTCGTCGGCGAGCTTCGACAGGGTGTTGTCGACGGACCCGGACGCGGGGCCGCCATCGGTGCCGACACCGACCGCCTTTCGGATCTCCCGGGTGCGGAGCGGCCCGTCGGTGAGGGCGGTCAGGATGCGGTCCCGGAGGGTCAGGGCCGGTGCCTTCCCTGCCTTGACGGCCCGGTGGGTGTCGAGGGCATCGACGACGGTCTCCAGCTCCGCGACCAGGGCGGCCTTGTCGATGGTCCCGTTCGCCCCTGCGACCATCAGCGTCTCCGCGTACGGCAAGGCCTCCGTGTACGCGGCGGTGAAGATGTCGGCTTCCTCCGGGGTGAGACCGGGGATCGGCTCGGCCTCCATGAGGGCGATGAGGCCCGGGTACGTCCGGTTCTTCTTCACCGCGCGGAACACGCGGGTCATGCCCGGGTGGCCGCCCTGGATCATCCAGGCGCACCCGGCGGTCACCGGCCCGGGCGGGGCCTCTTCGCCGGACCAGGCCGCAGCGACCTCCGAGGAGCCGCCCGCCCCGAAGTAGCGGGGGATCGGGGTCACCTCGACGGTGCCGCTGGTCATGTCGCTGGCCATGCGCTGGGTCATGGTGCTGTTGGTCCGGCCGAGCCAGACCGTGCCCTGCTTCGCCCCGGAGCGGATCTTGTCGGAGTCGCCCAGGTCTTGCAGGTGGATGGACTGCCCGGCGTACCGGAGGCCCATGCCGAGCTTCCGGCCGGTGGACTGGACGCGGGAGATCATTCCGGCGACCCACTTGCGGAAGTCGGCGTGAACGTCAGCGTCGGCCGCCAGGACGCGGTTGATCTCGTCCAGGGTCGCGATGATCAGCGGCCACGGGTTGCCCAGGGTGAAGGACCCCCAGCCGTTCGCGGCGGAGACCTGCTCCCGGTAGTCCGCGACGGCGCAGAGCGCGGCGAGGGTCGCCCCCATGGCGGCCCGGCCGGCACCGAAGTGGAACACCCGGCCGTCAGCCTCCGGGAGGCTCATGCCGTCCTGTGCGTCCGCGACGATCGAGACGACACCGGACAGCCGCTCGGCCGCAATGAGCGTCAGCAGCGTGACGGACTTCCCGGACCCGGGGGCGCCGACGAGGAGATCGGTCAGCGCGCCCAGTTCCGGGTCGTACAGCGGCATGCGGGCCGGACGGCCGTCGTGCCGGAGGCCCACGGTCACCCGGCCGTCCTTGCCCATCGTGAGGTCGGCGCGGGTCGCCTCGCGGATGTGGACCAGCGGGTGCTCCCGGTAGATCGTGACGACGCCGTGGGCGAGACCGTCCGTCTCGATCATGATCAGCTCCGGGTCCTCGACACGCAGCGCCCGGGCCAGCCGGTTACGGCGCAGGTCGATCATGTGGTCCTCGGCGGCCTCGACCAGGACGACGAGGCGGTCATCCGTCATCCGGTAGTCGGCCAGGAGCATCCCCGGGTGCACCCCGTTCGGGCCTGACACCCGCAGATCCCACAGGGCGCGGACCTCGTCGTCGTCCTGTGCGGTCTCGGCAGCCGCGACCGGGGCGACGCGCAGCGCCATGCGGCCGGGGCCGGCGCCGTCGACCGGGGTCAGGGTGACGGCCTCCGGGGGGACGTCGAAGACGGCGGCGACGGCATGCTTGTCCAGGGCGCGGGAGATGGCCTCCCCGGCAGGGGCGAGGATCACCGCGGTGAAGTCGGGCCGGGCCGGGTCGGACCGGTGAATGCCGGTCAGGGCGGTGTCGCCGGTCGCGGACGAGGCGACCCACATCCGGTGGAGACCGGCCTCGTACGTGTCGGCCGGGATCTCCTCGTCCAGCCCCGCAGCGTGCGCGGCGACCAGATCGGGGAGCTCGTCTGCCGCCTGTCGCAGGCCGAGGGACCGGGTCACCGGTGCGGCGATACCGGCCGCTGCCGCCGTGGCGACAGGGGCGACGATCTCCCACCAGGCGATGCCGGGGGAGACGAGAGCGGCCGTGTAGCAGCCGGACAGGCCGAGGACCGGCAGGGCCCGGCAGCAGGCGGTCAGGAGGCCGCTGCCGCCGCTGCGGGTCCGGCGCCACAGTCGGGCCATGGTGACCGTTCCGGCAGCCATGGCGGCCACGTGGAGAGGCAGGGAGTCGGTGTGCGGGCCGACGGCAACGAGGACGCCCCCAGCGCCGTACAGGACGCGCTCAGCCGTTGCCACGCGCCGGGCGGTACGGGGGGAGAGCCCACGCGGCGGGGCGGCCAGAAGGGCAACGGGCTGGACGGTCTCGGCGGTCATGATGCGGTCCTCCTGGACGGCGTGGGAGCGGGAACAGGTGAGGGGCCCCGGCCGGTGTGGTCGGGGCCCCTCGTGGGCGGTGGTGCGGGTCAGCGGGTGCGGTAGAACCCGGGGCGGGCCTGCTGGACGCCCGAGGACTGGACGGTCTCGTACACGCCCCGGTACTCCCGGTCGTGCGCGGCGTTCAGGTCGTCGGCGGCCGTGGCCATGTCGTCGACGACGGTCGCCGCCTCACCGGACGTCGTGGCGACCGCGCGCAGCGCCACGTCGGCATCCCGGATGAGCGAGGTGAACCGCGGCTCTACCTCGGCCTGGTCGCACATCTCGGCCAGGCGGTCGGCCTCGTCGGCGTCGCGTTCCATCTCCCGCCGCAGCAGCCGCAGCCCTTCGACGAGCGTGAACGCGGCGGTGGAGAACGACGTCACTCGTGCGGCCAGGGCCAGAAAGGAGGGCCGCCCTCCGGTGCTGTCGGGCAGGTGAACGGGGCGCACTTCCAGGTCGCTCATGTCAGTCCTCGTTGTGGATGCGGGCGGACGGCATGTCGAGACCGGCGTCTGCAGTCGCCTGCTGGACGGGCCGGTAGGCGTCGTGCATGGCGTCGTGCGCGGTCTCGACGGCTTCGGCGGCGTTCAGCGACTCGGTGCGCATCTGCTCGGCCTTGCGGGCGACGACGTCCATCAGCTCAGCCAGCCGGGTCATGGCCCGGGATGTGAGGCGGCCGATCACGTTGTGCCGCTGGGTGAGCTCCTCGGCCAGGTCCTCGAAGCTGCGGCGCAGCTTCCGGGCCTGCTCGGCGAGAGCCGCGCACTGGTCGTACGTGGCGAAGCAGCGGGCCTTGGACGCGGCGAGGTGGTCCAGGACGTCATCGAGCGTGACTTCCGTCAGGTGTTCTGCGGCTGCTCCGCCGGTACGGGCGGCGGGCATGTGGATTCGGGGGGCAGGTGCGCCCACGGTGGCCTCCTTCGTCGTGCTGGTGGTGGTGCCGGGGCGAGGCCCGGCCGGTTGCACTGGGGAGCGGGGCAGGCTCCTCGCCCCGGTCGTGACGGCGCCTGCGGGAGTGGGCTCCCACCGGCGGGCCTGGTCGCCGGGGCGGTCGGCCCGCTCCACGGTGATCACGGTCTCCGTGTAGGCGGTCGCGTTGTGCAGGTCCTCGTCCGCGCTACGCCGAGCTCCTCGAGGAGGCGGAGCCCAACCACCAGGAGGCGGACCGCCTGCTGCTCCCCGTGGGGGTGTCTTCGGCCGGGGCGGCACCCGGCCGGCGCCCGGGGCGCCACCGGGCGGCTTGGGCGGTGCTCCAGTGCGGGGAGGCGTAGCGCGCTTGCCGGGGGCCGCTGCTGGCCCGCTGCCGGGCCTCGGGCGGCCCTTGCGGCCGTGCCAGGGCCTACGGGGCGAGTGGCCCGGGCCGCCGCTCTTCTGGTCCGGGCGGGTCTTCCCACCGCGCTTGTCCTGGTCGGCCCTGGCGCCGCGCTTGGCCCTGTCCAGGCCCTTCCCGCCATCAGGACCGCCGCCGCTCTTCTTCGGCCGGGCCTTGTCTCCCCGGGGAGACAGAACGCCACCGTCGGCCTTGCGGTCGCGGGTGCGCTTCAGAAGGCCCTTGCCGGGCCCGCCTGGTGACTTGCCCTTGCCCGGGGCGAGAACTCCGGAGGACGGCTTACCGGTCTTCTCCGGGGGCGACGTCTTCCCGCTGCCGGGCTTGCCGGTCTTGCCGCTCGGCCCCGGCCCCTTTCCGTCTTTCGTCTTGTCCGGCGGCTTGGGCTTGGTCGGCCCGCCCCGCGGCTTGTCCGGTCCCTTCGTGGACGCGGGCGGCTTGCTCGGGCTGACGGGGCCAGGCTTCCGCGTAGGGCCGCCAGTGGATCCCTGCGCCGTGCTGCCGCCCTTGCCGGACTTCCCGGACCCGGACGGCCCGGCCGCCGCCTTCCGTCCGTCCTGGACGGCTTTGCGGCCGAACTCTGCGGACGTCGGGACCTTGGCGAGCCTGGCCCGGGCGTCCTCCTCGGCGGCGTGCCGCTTCACCTTCGCCTCACGCCACGCTGCCTCTTCGGCCGCGCGTTCCATGCGCCGCTGCCGCCAGTCGGACACCACGGTCACGGTGCCGCGCAGCGCGGCCAGGGCGACGGCGAGGACAGCCGACAAGGACAGGGCTCCCAGGCCCGGCCCCTGCTGCCCGGGCCCGTCGTCCAGGCCCTCGGACCGGAAGGTGGCCGGCGCATCACCCGTGGGCTGCGGAGGCAGCGGCGGAAGCGGCGCCGGTCCGGCAAGGACGTCGGCAAGCGACCCGGCCGCCGACTGGCGGACCCGGCCGGGAACGGCCCCGGCCCCGGCGTCCGGAGTGGTGTCCGGGGCCGGGGCCGACGAGGGCGACGGGGGCAGCGGGGGCGGGGCCGCGGCCTCGGGGAGCGGGGGCAGCGGCGGGGGAGTGGGTGGGTCCCCCGCCCGGGGTCGGAACGTGATCACGTTGGTGTCGTCGGTCATGAGAACTCGGGGCCCCTCCTGTTGACAGAGGGTGACCGGGTCGCGTACGCGCACGCGCGCTCGTGCGCTCCCGCGCTCAAGCGCTCGCATTATGCGCGAGGCCGGTCACCCTCTGCGGGTGGTGATGATGATGAATGTGAAGCCTCGGGCCGCTACTGCCCGTAGCGGTCGCAGTAGTTCTTGAGCGTCACCGCAAGGTCGTTCCACGCGGCCTCGTCACCCTGGCCGGCCCGGTCTCCGGCTATCTTCCGGGCCTGGTCCCACCAGAGCTCCGCGACGCCCCGCGGCCCTCGATCCTGCTGTGCCTGCTGCCGGGTGATGGCGTGCTGCCGCTGGTTGTAGGTGCGGCGTTCCGCCTTGGTCATCGGCCGGTCGCTCATCAGGCGCCTCGCTGCCACAGATCGCTGATGCCGCGTGCCGGGGCGGGCCCGGCGGCCGGGGTGGCAGCGTCCCCGCCTGTCGCCTGCTGCCGGGCGGCGGCCGTGGCCGTCTTGTGCAGGCTCTTCGCCGCGACGGAAGCGATGGCCTGACGACCGCCTGCCTTCCGGAGCTCCTTGGCCTGCCGCTTCTCGTCACGCTGCCCGGGGAGGGCGGCGACGTGGGCGACATGCCCGGCGTACGTGGTGCGCAGCGCCTCCGCTGCCCGCTCCTGCTGCCGGGCCGCCTTCGCCATGGTCCGCAGGTGCTTCTCCACCTTCCGGGCCCGCAGGACCGCCGACCAGCGGCCGTCACCCTCAACGTGCTGGGAGCGAAGCCCGGACTGGACGGCGGCGAGAGCGGCGTCGTACGCGGCGGCGTCGGCGGCGTGCTCCTGCTGCCGGGAAGCCGTCCAGGCCGTCATCGCGGACAGGGCAAGGAGCCGCTCGTACTGCTCGGGCCGGTTGATGTCAGGGGAGTTCGTCACGGTGTGCCCTCCGTCAGGCTCGGGGTGATCGGTCAGAAGGGGTGGGGCCTGGTGGTCCCGCAACCGCACCCGGCGAACCGGGGACGGCAGCAGCAGCGCCAGAACGTGCCGGAGGGCGGCACCAGCACGTGGCCGGGCCGCCCTCCTGGCGGGTGTTGCGGTGGTCAGATCCGGTAGCCCTCGGCCAGCAGCTCGATGGCCCAGCGGCGGTAGTTCGACGCGGTCGTGGTCGACACGGTGAACTCCTCCGCGATCGTCTCCAGGTGGATCGCCTCGACGTTCCCGTCGTGCTCGATCAGGGCCAGGCGGGCGAGCCGTCGCACAGCCCGGTCCTTCGGCGAGAGCCGCGCTTCGTCCTCGGCTTCCGCCGCCCGCCGCTCGATTCCCGCGATACGCAGTCGCGTTTCCGCCGCGAGGGCGTCCGCTTCCGCTGCGAGCTGCCGGGCGGCCGCAGCCTCCTGCTCGTCCCGCTCGGCGCGGGCCTGTGCGGCCTTCGCGAGGGCGTCCGCTTCCGCTGCGCGTTGCCGGGCTTCAGCGGCGGCCTCCTCGATTCCCGCCGCGCGTGCTTCCGTTCCCGCCGCGCGCTCGCGGTCCTCGGCGGCCTGCTTCACCGCGGCTGCCCGGCGGGCCTCAGCTTCGGCTGCGGCTGCCGTCTCCAGTGCCTGCACCTCGCCCTCAGCAGCCCGCTCGGCGGCGACCAGCCCGGCCCGTGCGGTCAAGGCGGCCTGCTCGGTCGACGCGGTCACCTCGTGCTGCACGGCCTGAACGGCTCCATTCCTTCGCAGGGCGCCGATCTGGGCCTCGGCGGCCCTATCGGCCGCCCGGGCGTCCGCGTCCGCCTGTGCCTCCTCCTTCGCCTCCCTCAGCAGCGCCTCGCGCTCCTCGGCCTGCCGGGGCAGGGCCAAGGCCTCGTCGATGGTGAGGCCGTACGGAGCCATCGTGAGGGGGAGCAGCAGATCGGCCGGCGCCTTGCGCTTCCAACCGCGGCCGTACCGGCGTTCCAGCAGTACCCGGTAGACGCGCATCTCCTGGTCCCGCTGGACGGCCTCCGTGTACGTGGGGACAGCCCACAGGCGCATGCGACGCCACAGGGCGAACGTGGGGGCGGGGGCGAGGAACCAGCGGTGGAGCGGGACGCGGGCGGCCACCTCGTCGCTGGTGGGGCGGACGATGCGGTCGACGCTGGTTTTGCCGAGCTCCACCACGACGATGAACAGCAGCGGGACGATGCCGTGGGCGAACGCTGCCACGTAATCCACGGGCTGCCAGGCGCCCGTTGCCGGGGCGGCGGAAGCGGCGTTCAGGACCACGGTCGCGCCTGTCAGCAGCCACACCGGGTAGCGGACCCAGGCGACCGGGCGGCGAAGCCAGGCCATCAGCAGGTCCAGGGCGATCAGGACGAGGATCCCGACGTCCACGCCGACCGTGAACAGCCGCGCCTTGCCCAGGCTCTGGAACCGCAGCCGGTCGTGGGCGAACGCGGCAACGTGCTCGAACGACAGGTACAGGCCGATCCCGGCGAGGACCAGCGCAGCGAAGACGATCACCCCGGCGGTGATCTGCTGCGCCCGGGTCAGCGCCCCGAGGCCGGGACCCTTGACCGTGCCGGGAACGGCCGCCGGTGCGACGGGAACGACGGCAGGCGTGACGGGAACGTCGTTCAGTGCGGCGGGAACGGGACGCTGGTCGCCTCCGCTCAGGGGCATTGCGGCGGTAGCCACGGTGGGGCCTCCAAAGATCGAAACGGGGTGTGCGCGGGGCGGCGGGGCCGCGCTCCTCGCGTGACGGGAACGGCGGTGAGTGTGACGGGAACGGCCCCGCCCGGGCGTCGGGCGAGGCCGATGCCGGTGTCAGCGGGAGAGGCCGACGCGGGCGAGGAGCGTGTCCAGGCCGTCGACGGCCTGGGCGATCCAGAGGCCCACCCCGTGTACGAACCGGTGGTCACCGCTCTCGGTGAGCCGGATCTCCAGCCGGAACAGGTAGCTGTCGACCCGGTACAGCACCGGCTGTAACCGGTGCGTGAGCCGCCGGGTGATGGCGTAGTGGGCGTGGTCCGCGAGGATCGCCGGGAGCAGCAGGGTCACGGCGAGGACCGTTTCCAGGCGCAGTACGAAGCGCCGCAGCGGGTGCGGCCGCCGGTGGGCCGACACGACCGGGTGCGGCCGGGCCATCCCGTCCCGGAGCCGGTCGACAACAGCGGCGGCGTCCTCGGCCGCGTGGACCCGGGCGTACGTCTCGGCGGCCAGCCGGTCATGTGCGGCGTCCTCAAGCCACTGCGGTACCTCCTGGCCGTCGCCGGCCCTCTTGTGCTCCGGGCTGCCAGTCATCGGGAACCGCCCTCGCGGACCCGGCGCAGCGCCTTGTCCATGTCGGGGTCGGAGTCGACCGGGGCGGCGGCCAGGGCGTTGATACGGTCGTCCATGCGTTCTCTCTCTTCCAGGTGATGGGCGCAGCAACGGCCCCCCGGGCTCACGGCGTTAGTGGCGCCGCCGGGGGGCCGTCGTCCTTCAGTGGTCGTCACGGTGCTGCGGGCACCCGCACGGCGGCCAGATCGACGTCCACATCGGCGGGAGGTCGTCTCCCGCCCGGACCTCAATCGGCGCGCCGTACGTCTTGCCGCTGTCGCGGCTGACTCGGATCGTCATGAGCCGTGCCGGGGGCGCGGCGCCCGGTAACTCAGGGCTCGTGTTCATCCACTGCTCCTCCAGGTGGTGGTGCGACCAGCCGGGGAGTCGTAGTGGCGGCTCCAGGGCCGGAGTGGCCGAGCGGCCAACGGCCGCCCCACGGGGTGGGGCGACTGGTCACTGCTCGGACACGCGAAGGCCCGCCCTCAGGGATCGAGGGCGGGCCCGCGTCAAAGATCGTTGTTGCTTCTCCACCAGTGACGGTGATTCGCCGGCGCCCGGGTCTCGGACGGCCGCCTCGTCGGCGGTGCTGCGGAACGCTCGGCCCAGGCGGGCGAGGACGGTACGGAGCGGCGTCAGGCGTCGGCCTCTTCCAGGCCACTGATGACGTCTGGGTCGGCACCCGTGGTCAGCATTCGCTCAACCGACCACCCACGGGCCAATCGAGTCTCTAGCGCGTCTGGGTTGAATCCGAGGACCTCAGCCCATTCGCCAAGCGTCTTGGCGTGGCCCCGGAAGACCAAGAGCCGGTTGTCACGGCGGTTCCGCGCCTGCTCCTTGCGCGTGGCCCACCGACAGTTCCCAGGGGAGTAGTCGCCGTTGACGTCGATGCGCTCAAGCGTCAGTTCCGGCGAGAAGCCATCAGCCATGTCGCGGGCGAACGCCGTGAACGACACCCGCCACTCCGAGCAGACACTGATGCCGCGCCCGCCGTAGTTGGCGTAGTTGGTGTTGTTCGGGTTCGTAGTCCGCTGGATCATGCTTTCCCAGCGTCCGTACAAGACCGTCCCGCGCTGCCCGTGGACGTGGTTCCTTCCCGCTGTGGTCTGGCGACTGAAACAACCACACGACGTAGTGCTGCCGCGCTTCAGGCACGTGCCTCGCACGGTGACTTCCTCACCGCACACGCAACGGCAGCGCCACAGGGAGTTTCTGTGCCTATCCGCGCCTGCTGGCGCAAGCACTTCCAGTCGCCCGAAGGTCTGTCCTTGCAGGTCCAACTTGGGTGACATTCCGACCTCTCTCGGATTCGGTGGCCGAGCGGCCAACAGCCGGCCCACGAATGGGCCGACTGGTCACTGCTCGGTCGGGGTGCTGCGGGTGAGTGCTGGTTCCGCGAGGGTCCATGGCAGGGCGCGTGTGACGGCGTCCGGCAGAAGGCCGTGGGGGTCACCCCGCACGGTGCCCGGCCCTCCCGGCCGGGTGTTCCTCGCAGTCGCTGTGGAGTTATCAGGCCCCGTAGCTCACGGGGCGCACTCAGTTGCTCACGCACCCCCTCACTCAACTAGTTATGTTGGGGTGCGATCACGATTAACCCACCTCGCATCCCGCCTGTCAACACAACTAGCTAGGCGCGTTTCCTCATGGGTTCTGACCTGGCCTTTTGCTGATCGACACACCACGCAGAATGCCCCCGCTTCCGTAGCTCAACTAGCTATGTCATAGTGTCGGCCACAGACCAACACACATGCGGAAGAAGGGATGGAGGCCGTGGCCACGAAGGAGCCGGGCAAGATCGAGCGCATCGCTGCTGATCTCCGAGCGAAGATCGAGAGCGGGAAGTACCCGCCGGGCGGGAAGCTGCCGAGTGTGTCCGAGCTGCAGGCGGCCGAGGGAATCGCCTTCCAGACGGCTCGTGACGTCTTCCGCGTCCTGGAGCGGGAAGGCCTCGCCTTCACCCGACAGGGCAAGGGCTCATTCGTGACCCCGTTCCTGGGCAAGATCACCCGCGACGGGACCGGCAGGTACCAGCCGTCAGCCCGGTCCGAGGGCGGCGCCCGTGGCGCTTTCGAGGCTGAGCTGAACCGCCTCGGGCTGATCTACAAGCCGTCTCCCACGGAGATCGACCGGGTTCGACCTCCGCAGGACGTTGCCGCCGCCTTCGGGCTGCACCACTCCGCAAAGGCCATCAGCCGGTACCGGGCCATGCGCGCCGGCAGGGACACGGCGGACCCCGACGAGGGGTTCGTCGTCCAGCTCGCAACGTCCTGGTTCCCTGTGGACGTCGCGGGCGGTACCAGCATCGAGAAGCAGGACACCGGCCCCGGAGGCAGCAAGAGCCGTCTGGCCGAGCTCGGGTACGCACAGAAGCGCATCCGGGAGTCCATCGAGGTCCGGTTCCCGACCCCGGCCGAAGCGGAAGCGCTGAGCATCCCGGACGACCGCCAGGTATACGAGCTGGTTCATCACGCGTCGACAGCGGAGGGCCGCATCGTGGAAGTCGCGGTGCACGTCATGCCGGCGAACATCTGGCGCTTCTCGTACACGTGGGAGCTGGACGCCGAATAGGGCGCCACCACACCGACCGATCACACCTCAGGTAAGGAGCACCATGCCGAGCAACACCATCGGGGCCGACGGGACGATCACCCGCGACGCCCGGAGCCGCTACCGGCAGCGGGCAGAGAACGGCGCCCACGGGGCGTTCGAGGCCGAGACGAAGCGGGCGGGAGGAGCACCGCGCGCTGATGTCGACGTCGTGCGCGAGACGGCCCCGGCCGACGTCGCCGCAATTCTCGGCGAGGGCGCAGAGACGGAGGTCGTCATTCGACGCCGCCGCATGTACGACGGGGAACGCCTGGTCCAGCTCGCCGACACGTACCTCCCCGCGTTCGTCGCGGAGGCGGCCCCGGCGGTTGCCCAGCTCGACACCGGACAGGGCGGGATCATCTCCCGCATGGCTGACGCGGGCCTGGCGCAGACGGACGTCGTTGAGGACGTCACGCAGGCGCCGGCAACCGCCGCCCAGGCCGAAGCCCTCGGTCTCGAGGTGGGCGAGCTACTGCTCACCATCACGCACACCGGGCGTACCGAGGACGGTCGGACAGTTGAGGTCACCCGGCACGTTCTCGGCCGCGGCTGGACGCTGCGCTACGGCGTCCCGCTCGACTAGGTCCCACCAGCAGCAACAGCAACGGCCAGCCACCGCGTGGTGACTGGCCGTTAAGGTCTACGAACGACAGACAACAGAAAGCCCGACCCCCTTAAAAGTCTTGGCGGACGAGGGGGCCGGGCTCCAGAACCCGCAGTGTGCGGGGCGCTTCTTGATCTGAATCGTACGTGGTCGACGGCCCTGGAGCCAGTCACCCCGGACGTTCGATGAGAGCAGCGGCGGCGCACTCGGGCAGGGAATGGAGCCCCTCATGCGCCGTGACCAGCTCGGTCACACCACCGCTACACCTCACACCGTGGCGAGGCCCACACGCCTCGCTACTGCACCCGGATGGTTTTGGGCCTCGGGTACGCCCATCGCTCGGCCGGCCTTCGCTGGGCCCCGGCCGTGCGATCTCCACACGGAGGTCATGATGCCGTACCTCGCTGCCCCGCTCGCCCGACGCGTCCTGGTTCTTGCCGGGGGTGCCCGATGAGCACCTTCTACCCTCGCGCCACGCGCCGTGGTGCAGCCCTCGACTGGGTCAAGTTCGACGCCGAGCTCGCCCGCGACGGAAGCGTGGACACCGTCGACAAGGCGCTGTACGTGGCGATCGGGTCCTTCGTGGACGCCGAGACGCGGGAGAGCCCGGAGACATTCGAGATCGACCCGAACAACATCCCGCCGTGGGTGCCTACGCGGAAGCGGCTCGCGGAGTGCATCGGAAAGTCCGTCGACACCGTCGACCGGTCCACCAAGCGCCTGGAGACCCGCGGCTTGCTCAGGGTCCACCGGCGGCCGGACCCGACCAACCCGCGCCGGATGCTGCCGAGCGAGTACGAGCTCCTAGACCACCACATCTGGGACGAGCGTGCCGCCCAGCGGGCCGCAGAGCGGGTGGCACGGCGGGCAGGGAAGGCGGAAGCCACCAGCTCAGGGGGTGGCCGCACCGATGCGGCTACCCCTGGCCGCATGGATGCGGCTACCCCTGGCCGCACCGGTGCGGCGGTAAAGGATCTGGAAGAAGTAGTTGAAGAAGACGAGGGAGAACTAGCGCCTTCGGCGCGTAGCGCCGCTGACGCCCGTAGGGCTAGTGCAGGTAGTAGCGCGTACTACGCGAAGAGCAGCGGCTCCGCCGCGACGAGAAAAGCGGGATCGTCCTCGGTGAAGGGCAGCGGGAAAGCGACCGTGCCGGGTCCTCGTGACGGCGACGGCCCGGAGCTGTCGAAGGACGAGGCGGCAGCCTGCCGTGAGGTGGAGGCCGGCCTGCCCGCCCTCCTGGTCAAGAAGCTGCCGTTCGGGCACATCCCGACCGTGAACCGCCCGGCGGTGCTTGCCGCCCTCCAGTCCCGCACCCCGCAGCAGCTCGCAGACCGTGCCGCGCGCCGCTGGCTGGCTTACCGCTACGAGCCCGCTCTCCACGACGGCGAGCTGCGTTCCCCGGTTGGTGCGGCCTTGGAACTGATCGCCCCGACGCCGCACTGTCGCGACCTCTCCTGCGAGGACGGGTTCATGATCGACACCGGCGAGGAATGCCGGTTGTGCGTGAACCGCCGGGCAGACCGGCGGGCCGATCGGCTGGCCGGGAAGACCGTGCGCAGCGGCAAGGCGTCCGGCCCGGTTGCCGCTGCGGCCATCGAGTGCCACGACTGCGGCCGACCGTTCCCCGGCGCGGCCCCCGCCGACGGCGTGTGCAAGGAGTGCCACGAGGAGGCCGCCGCAACCGCGGCCGCGCTCTCCGCCAAGTGGTCCCAGAACGCAGCGGACCGGCAGGCCCAGGAAGCCGCTGCTACCGCTGCTACCGCTGCTACCGCTGCGGCCGAGCAGGCGGAGCACCAGGAGCAGGAGCGCAAGGAGACCGAGGCCCGGCGTGCGGAAGAGGCGATGACCGCACAGCAGCGGGCAGAGGCCGACGAGACCGCGCGGGTCCGCGCTCAGCTCGCCCGGGACTTCCCCGACCTGGCCGCCGTCTCCCCGTCGGTCGCCCAGGGCTCCATGGCACCGTTCTAGGCCCCGTACGGCCGCCCTGGTGTCTCCTCCGGACCCCGGGGCGACCGTACCGCCCAGAAGGCCCTACGCGGCCCTGAACGGCTCTGGGCGGCCCGTACAGCGCCGAACCCGGCCCCGGACCACCCTTGACCGATGTCTTGGGCGCAGGCCCCGTCCTTCAGGGCGGGGTTAGCCCATCCTCGCGTCGGAGCCGCGCAGCGGCGGAGTTCGCTCCGCTTCCTTCTGGGCCTCGGCGGCTCGGCGTACCACGGCGACCAGCCACGAGTTCAGGGACCGGTCATCGGCCGCAGCGGCGGCTACGGCCGCGCGGTGGACGTCATCGGGGAAGCGCACGTTCACGTTCTTCGTCATGGCACCATTCTGAAGCTAGCTATAAAGCGGTGCTAGAGTGTAGCCATGCAGCTTCGGTACAACTTCCGCCTCGACCCCACGCCGGGCCAGCGCACCGCGCTTGCCCAGGCGTTTGGGTGCGCGCGGGTCGTCTTCAACGACGGCCTCCGCGTCCGGCAGGAAGCCCACGCGGCGGGGCTGCCGTACATCAAGGACACCGACTTGCAGAAGCAGGTCATCACCGCCGCGAAGCGCGCCCCCGAGCGGGAGTGGCTGGGCGAGGTGTCGTCGGTGGTGCTGGTGCAGGCGCTCTCCGACCTGCACACCGCGTACCGGAACTTCTTCGCCTCGGTCACCGGCAGGAGGAAGGGCCCAAAGGTGGCCGCTCCCCGGTTCCGGTCACGGAAGGACAACCGGCAGGCGATCCGGCTCACCCGCAACGGCTTCTCCCTTCGCTCGAACGGCCGCCTGTACGTGGCGAAGGTCGGCGAGATCCCCGTGCGCTGGTCCCGCGAGCTGCCCTCGGACCCGTCCTCGGTCACCGTGGTCAAGGACGCGGCCGGACGGTACTTCGCGAGCTTCGTCGTCCAGACCGACCCGTCCGAGGTGCTGCCGGAGACGACCGGCGACGTCGGAATCGACCTCGGCCTCACCCACTTCGCGGTGCTCTCCGACGGCCGGAAGGTGTCCTCTCCGAAGTTCCTGCGCCGGGCAGAGCGGAAGCTCCGCAAGGCGCAGCAGGCCCTCTCGCGCAAGCAGAAGGGCAGCAGCAACCGGAAGAAGGCCGCCGCCCGTGTGGCGCGGCTGCACGCCCGCGTCGCCGACGCGCGGCGGGACCACCACCACAAGCTGTCCACGGCGATCATCCGCGAGAACCAAGCGGTGTACGTCGAGGACCTGTGTGTGAAGGGTCTCGGCCGCACCCGGCTCGCGAAGTCCGTCCACGACGCCGGATGGGCCCAGTTCACGGCCATGTTGGAGTACAAGGCCGCCCGCTACGGGCGCACCTTCGGCAAGGTCGACCGCTGGCTCCCGTCCTCGCAGACCTGCCACGTGTGCATGGTCATCGACGGACCCAAGCCCCTCAACGTCCGGGAGTGGACGTGCCAGGGATGCCAGACCACCCACGACCGGGACGTGAACGCGGCCCGCATCGTGCTCGCCGCAGGACGTGCGGAGAGCCAAAACGCCTGCGGAGGGACCGTAAGCCCCTCCGTCTGACGGAAGGCAGGACCCGTTGAAACAGGAACCCACCGAGGCCCGCACCTTGCGGGCGGAAGGAATCCCGGTCCTTCAGGGCCGGGAGGACGTCAAATCGACTGCATCCGCCCCGGCGAGGAACGCCGCCGGACCCGCCGGCCCCGTCCCCTCGGGCTGGATGAGGACGACGACGGCCAGGAGCAGAAGCTCCCCGCGGATCTCCCCGCCACCTGACCTCGTCCCGGCACGACGAAGGGCCCGGCGACGACGACGCCGGGCCCTTCGTACTCCGTCCCTACCAGCCAGGAGCAGGTGGCGGACAGTATGCACCCAGGGTCAGACACCCGGTGTAGCTGCGTCCTCGTCGGTGCGGTCCCGCATCCGGTGCGCCGTCCGGTTCGCGTACTGCCGCAGCTCGTGCCGTAGCCGCTCACCCCGGCCCGGGTCGTACAGCAGGGCGGCCGCGAGGACCCCGCCGCCTACCGCGTCGTAGATCTGCCGCTGCTGGGCGAGGGCCCGTTCCATCGTGCCGATGGCCTCCGCCCCCTCGTCCAGCTCGCCCTGGCCGATGTCGCCGCCGTCCGGCTGCGCCTCATCGGAGGCCTGCGCCGGTACCTGCGGCTGCGGCTGTGGCTCGGCCGGGGCGAGGCGGGGCACACGGCCCTCGGCGGCCGCCACGGTGAGGACGTCGCGCACCTGGTCCGGCCGGGCGAGGTGACCGGCCGGAGGCAGCACCGCGCGGGCCTCCGCAAGGTCCGCAGCCGTGACCTTCCTGTCGCCCCGCAGCTCCTGGACCCCCCGGTACAGGGCCACGGTCACCTCCGGGCCGTACTCCTTGAGCGTGGGCGCGAGCTCCCGGGCCTGCGCCTCGTTGATGTCTCCAATTGGAGACACCAGGGCGGCGGGCCGCCATCCCTCGATCATCCGGTAGGCGTGCGCCCGCTTCATCTCCCACACCTCGTCGACGTAGTCGGCGAACGTCGCGTGTGTCTCCCGGTACAGGCGGGCCCGGTTGATGATGTCCAGCGCCTTGCCCGCGACGATGACGGACTTCCGGAACCCGTGGAGCGCCTGCTCGCACACGGCCAGGTGCGCACGCTCCTCGTCGTCCAGCGGGCTCGTCACGGTCTCCGCGACGTCGTACGGCGTGGGGAGCTGCGCGACGGTCACCGGCGTCGACACGTCCGCGCCGGTCAGCGTCGCAACGACTCCAGCGGACTGCGCGGCCGCCGCCTCCCCGGCGCCGGCCTCCAGCTCCTCGCCCTTGTCGACGTCGTCGGGCTCGGCGCTACGGGTCGACGGCATGACCAGGCTGCGACGACGGCTCACGCTGCGGCCCCCGGCGTCTGCAGGAGGATGCGCGCGGCCTGGTCGTAGTCCCCGGCCGCCGTCGACTTCGGCGCGTACAGCCGCACCGGCTGCTCCGCGATCGGAGCCTCCGCCGCGCGGACGTTCCGCCGGATCGGCACGACGACCGCCTCCGGGTAGTCCTCGCTCACCTTCGTGGCGAGCTGCCGGGCAAAGTCGCTCTTGTCCCACGCGGTGAGGAAGACCGCGCCGACCTTGAGCTTCGGGTTGGTCTTGCGCTGGACGCTGCGGATCGTGCGGTCCAGCGACGCCATCGCCTTCATGTCCAGGCCGCCCACCTTCACGGGCACCAGGGCCTCGTCCCCGGCGGTGAGCGCGGCGACGGTGACCAGACCGAGAGACGGGGCAGCGTCGATCAGCGTCACGTCGTACGGCGAGTGTCCGCCGGCCTCCTCCGCCTCCTGGGCGAGCGCGGCCGCGATGGCGTTCTCCGCCCCGATCGGCCGCTCGTACTCCACCCGCGACAGGTCCAGCCCGGACGGCACGATGTCGACGCCGTCGAACAGGGTGGGATAGGTCGCCTCGGCCAGCGTGCACTCGTCGAAGAACACCGACCGCAGCGAGTGGCGCGGCGAGTCGGCCGGGTACTGCGGCAGGAGCCACACCGACAGGGCGGCCTCCTGGTGGTCGGCGTCGATCACGCGGACCCGGAGACCACCAGAGGCCAGTGCGGCGGCGAGCTCCACCACGGTGGTGGTCTTGCCCGCCCCGCCCTTCTGGTTCACGACGACGTACGTTCGGGGCGGCTCCGCAGGGCGGAACGTTGCCGGTACGAGGATCTGCGGCCGCCATGCCTGGTACGGCGTATCGGCGTCCCAGGCGGAGACAGTCTCCAGCCGGTCACCGGCCGGAATGTCGAGAGATGGCAGTGCGATCCGTGGCGGCCCCCCGGGGCCGAGCGGTTCTCCAGGTGATGTAGTCATGCCCGCGAACCTAACGGGCCGCCCTGGCTGGAATGTCCCCGCGGTCGTTCTCCGCGCCGACAGGCGTCCTCGAGAACCCGGCGCAGCCGGTAGCCTCCGCGCTGCGGCCGCCCCATCCTTGCCCGCCTTCATCCGGCTGATTTGCGAGGGGCGGCCGCACTCAGCAGCTGTTCAGGTCAGCCCTCGCCGTTCTGCGCTTCACCGGGCGGGACCAGGGTGAGCGTCGGCTGCTTCGGAGCGCGCCGGGCGTCGGTGGCGCTGAGTGCGAGCATGACCGTGCCGTCCAGGTAGGCGGCGATCAGGGTGTCCAGGAGAAGACTGATGCGCCGCTCCCCGACAGCGGACTCCGCGCGGGCGAACACGTCGTCAGGCAGGGGCACGACGACGCGGCCCCGGTCGGGTTGCTGCCCACGGCTCTCCGGCAGGTCGACGGTGACGTGCCCCTCGACGTAGCCGCGCAGGAGCAGCTCCACCGTCTGCTGGGCGGTGAGGAATGCATCGTCGGCGTCGGCGACGCGGCGGTAGCGGGCCCGGTCGAGCCACAGGTTGCGCTTACGGCGCATGGCGGGAGATCTCCTGTCCGCAGGGGGTGATCGGCGCGCCGACTCTATCACCTGACAGTGTCGGAAATCAGCGATCTATGACACCCAAAAGTGATAGAGTTGGTCTTGTTCAAACCACTCCCCACCAGGGGAAACGAGCGAAAGGCCCTCACTCAATGCCCACCCTCGCCACCTGCACCTACCAGGAGTTCACGCCCGACATGGGCATCCCGGTCCGCACCACGGCCGGACACCCCCGGTTCCGCCTCGGCTACAAGGTGGCCGGCCACGCGAAGACCCTCACTCCGACCCGGGCCCTCCTCGCCCAGAACCTCCCCGAGGACGCCTACGAGTTCAGCTACCGGCGCCAGCTGACCGAGGTCGGCATCGACGCCATCCGCGCCGAACTCGAAGCGATCGCCGCACAGCACGAGTCCGGCCGCCCCCTCGTCCTCCTGTGCTTCGACCGCCTCAACAAGCCGGGCAACTGGTGCCACAGGACCCAGGCCGCCCGCTTCCTGACCGAGCAGACCGGCCAGGAGATCCCCGAGCTCGGTGCCTGCCCCGCCCCCGCGGCCCCCGCACTGTTCGACACCAAGTAGGCCCGGACACGAGAACGGCCGCCAGCAGGAGCAGCAACTCCACTGGCGGCCTCGCGACCCGACACCCGTAAGTGATTCGGCGGGCGGTATGTGACCACCGGCCCCGCCAGATAGGACGCACCGTGAAGGCTATCCGCCCGACCACTCTCCTCGGCACCCTGCGCCGCGCCGCCCGCACCACCGGCGATGCCGTCCGATCCGCCACCCCGGCCGCCCTGGCCCGGGCCGTGGCCGCAGCCGCCCGAACCAACCGCGAGCGCATCGTCGCTGGCCCCGACGCCGAAGAGCCGCCGACGGCCGAGGAGATCGCCCAGGCCGCAGAGGAGCACGAGCGGGCCCGCGAGCTCTACAACCGGGGCGCACGCGAGAAGCGCGCCGCGAGGAAGGTCCTTGAGCGCGCCGCCACCGGCGAGTACGGGTCCTGGTCCGTCACCTGGGTCCAGTCCACCCGCACCGACTGGGACCGCGAGGCCATCGCCGCCGTGTTCGCCGAGCTCGGCCGGGAGATCCCGACCAAGCCGTCCGCGCCCACGCTCACGCTGACCCGGGCCGAGCAGTCCGCCGAGTTCCCGGCCGCCGCGTAGCCCCCCAGCACAGACGAGGGCCCGCCGACCATCACGGTCGGCGGGCCCTCCGTCGTGGGACGAGTCGTTACCGCGTCCCCACCGGAGCCGGGGCCACCTCGTCGTCACCCAGCAGCTCGCACAGAGCGATCGTGGCGGCGTACTCCCCAGCGTTGAACCCGAGCGGGCGGGCCTCGCCGTGCTCCACGTCCCTCAGGTGCAGGTTGTGCTGCCCGTCGGCGTACGCACGCAGCAGCCGGCGGGCAGCGTCCGTGTCGACGTCAACCGCGGCTGCAATCTGGCGCCAGGTGGCCCCCAGCTTCAAGGCCTCGTGGATGCGGTTGCCGCGCCCGTGCTCGATGTCGCGGCGGATCGACTCCCGAAGCGCGAGGGCGGCCAGGGCGTCGTCAGCGTCGCCGCGCTCCACCTCGTGGGGGAAGTCGGCGGGCAGCGCGTTGTTGAACAGCCGGTCGTCGTGCAGGCCGTGCTTCTCGATCTGCCAGGACAGCGGCGTCGCCCCCGGGACGTCGTCGGGACGGCGGACAGCAAGGGTCTTCCAGCGGGCGTACTCGTCAACGGTCATTCGGTCACTTCTCCTCGACAGTGCGAGCCGCGATGAATGGGTTGTTCTCTCGACCCCGGGCGGGGGCGAGGTAGTGCTTCTCGACGGTCCTTGAGCCCTGCTTCCACCGACCCTGTGCGGTGGGGTCCTGGCCGTTGCGGGCGAGGTACTGGGCGGGGCCGCGCCGCAGGCCGTGAGCCGTGATGCGGTCGGGGTTCTTGACGGCCGCCGGGTTGGAGACGCCGGCCAGCTTCGCGCGGTGCTTCACGATGGCGCCGATGCTGTCGGGCGTGAGGAAGTCACCTCGGCTGCGGGACGGGATGGTGCCGCTGCGGGTCACGGCGCGGAACAGCGGTCCGGACGTGATGCCCTGGCGGCGGAGCTCCGCGAGCCAGGCGGACACCCGGCCGACCGGGCAGACGGCCGGGTCGGGGTCGGCCGGGATGAACGTGTCCTCGCCTTCGGCGTCCTGGTCCGTCTTGGAGAACGCCACGTGCACAGTGACGCCCTCCTCCTCGACGTCGACCTGCTCGATGAGCAGACCGGCCAGCTCGGAGCGGCGCGAGAGCATCCCCCAGCCGATCGTGAAGAGCGCGGCGTCCCGGAGAGCGGTGACCTCCTCGCGGGGCGTGCTGCCGGTGCAGGTGGCTACCAGCGCGCCGAGCATCGACGTCGTGACGGCCGGGGCCTTCTTCGGACGGTGGCCCGCCTTCGCCCGTCGGCGGCCGTGAGCGCGGATCGCCTCGCCGGCCTTCTTCGTCCCCGGCTTCTGGTCGTCGGGGTGGCGGGAGCGGATCGCGGACATGTGCACGCGGATGGTGGCCGGAGCCATGTCCTCGCGGATCAGGTGGCCGACGTACTCCACGAACGTCGCCGTGGTGCACGGCAGCGGCACCCGGCCCCGCTCGGCGCACCACGCGTCGAACTTGCTCCAGGCCCAGCTGTAGGTGCGCGACGTGTTCGCGGGCGGCGCCTCGTCCAGCAGGTCGGCCGTCTCCTGTGAGATGCGGAAGTCCGCCTCGCTGTACGTCGGGGCGTCCGCCGTCGTCGGCACGGCCTCCCCGGGACGCAGCATCGTGTGACGGTCCACCAGGGGCCGGGCGACCGGACGGGACACGGCGGGCAGCAGTGCGCCGCTCTCGTCCTCGTCGACCAGCTCGGCGTCGACGACTTCAACCGCGGTCGTCTCGGGCACGGGTGACACCCCCTCATCTCAGCTTCGTATAAGGGAAATTATACGAAGCTGAGGGGGGACGCAAGGGGACATGCGGACTCACGCGGGGACGTTCGGGCGGGGCGGGGTGCAGCACGGAAGAGGCATCCGCCAGATTCCGACAGATGGGCTATTGTCCCCGTCCGCCCCGATCAGGGCGCACGAAGGGAGACCGATGACCATCGAATCCGCCGAAGCGCAGGAGTGGCTGACCCGCGCTCAGTTCGCGGCAGCTCTCCAGGTCAACCCCAAGACGGTGTCGCGGTGGATCGCAGCCGATCCGACGATGCGCGTGAAGCGCCTCGGGCCGACCGGCCACCGCGTACGCATCCACTGCTCCGAGCTGGAGCGCGACCGCACCGCGGCTGCTGCCGCTTCCTGACCGCAGAGGGCCGGCCACCTGGCCGCGCCCTGCTGCTCGTCGTCCCGCTGGTTCTGGGCCGGGGACCCCGTTGACCAACGTCCGGGAGTCCCCCCATGTCTTCCTCGCCCACCCCCGCCCTGCCGTCGGCCGGGATCATCGCCGACGTCTGGCGGGCGCTGCTGACCGGCCCGTGGGCTCGGGACATGCCGGTCTCGCTGCGCCGGTCGCGGTTCCTCGTCGCCCTGTACGGCGCGGCCGGTCTGGCTGACGACTGCGGGCGGGTAGCCGATCCGCTCGACGGCGAGCCCCTGACGGTACGGCTCGGCCGGGCCTGCGCCGCCAGTCCGGAGACCGTCGCCCGCTACCTGGCCGCCGCGACAGCCGCCGGCCTTCTCACCGAGCGCCCCGACGGCTGGGCGCTGTCCACCGCGGCTGTCCCTGTGTGGACGGCTGCGCTTGCTCACCTCACCCCAGGCGAGAGCCGGTGACCGCCCTGCGGCCCGTTACGGGCCTCCGTGCCGTCCCGGCGACGCCCCCTCACCGGAAGGACCCGTAGATGGCTCTCAACTTCGCGGCGGCCCGGGCGTACGCCGCCCGCAACCCCGACAACACCAGGCACGCCGAGCTCCTGGCCCGCCTCGACCCCGAGTGGGCCACAGGCCGGTCCCGGCCGCCGCTCGACCTCACCGCGGCCCGGGCCCGGATCGCCGAACGCCGCCTCGAGGAACAGCGCTCCCGGCCGCCCCTGAACCTGGCGCCGATCCGGGCCGCGCAAGAGGCAGAGCGCAACGCCCGGCGCGTACCGGTCCCGCCGGAGACCGCGCTGAAGTTCGTCGGCCGGGACGGCGCATGGCAGTGGGTCAGCCTCGGGCCCGGGTCCCGCCGCTGGGAGCGTCTCGCGAAGGGCCTGGTCGCCGCCTCGCCCTTCCGGTGCCTGCGGCTGGGCAACACCCGGATCGTGGAAGGGCCGGAGACCGGCCACTCGGTGTTCAAGCGGGACGACGACGGCACGGGATGGGTCGACGTCTTCGTGGACGACGCGATCGCCGACGCAGACCGCGTCATCGCGCACGAGCTCGCGCACGTCGCCGACGAGATCGTGCGCATCGAGGCCTGCGGGTCAGCGACCGCCTGGCACCGGCAGTTCGACGACCCGCACCGCTCGGCCGAGGCGGAAGCGTTCGCTGTCGACGCCGAAGCCTGGCTGCGCATCGACACGCCCAGGGACGAGCTCCTCGCCGCCGCCCGCCGACACCAGGACGACCGCCGTGCCCGGTGAGAGCGTCCGGACGGTGCTCCTCGGCCTGGCCGTCCGCGTACGGGCCGTGGAAGCGGCGACCCGGGCCCTCGCCGCCGGATCGTGCGGACACTCCGGAGCGATCTACACCACGGCCGCCGCCCCATCGGCCGGCGCATGGTGCGTCGACTGCGGGCACCGCCACATCGGCGACCTACTGCTCACCCCGTGGTGCCTCCTGTGCGACGACCTCGCCCGCCCCGGCATCACCCAGGCCCACGCCGACGGCACGCAGGTCCTGCTCCGCGTCTGCGACCGCTGCCTCACCGCCGACATCACGGCCGACCACTGACCGCCCCTGCAACCAGGAGAGACACATGAACACCGACCAGACCGCCGCCCAGACCGTCGACGCGGACGTCCTCGCCTACAAGGCCCTGCTCGCCGCAAGCGCGCTCCTCGACGAGATCAGTCCCGAAGCCGCTGCCTCCCGACCGCTCCCCGGGGCGGAGCCGCTGTACGCACTGAACGGGACGCTGCTCCGCAACCTCCTGGACGGGATGGTGCCGAGCGTGGCCACCACGCATCCCGACCACGCACAGCTCTGCTCCCAAGTGGTCGGGATGCACGCCAAGCACACCGCTACCGCGGCTGCCTGACACCGGGAGAGGAGACACCCGTGCCAGAGATCAAGCGCCTTCGGCTGGACCCCCAGCTCGACCCGTGGGAGCAGCAACCAGGGGAGACGGGGCGCAGATACGAGCAATTTGCTGCATTCCGGGATCTAGGCCCCGGCCGGACCGTACAAAAGGCGAGCGAAACCCTAGCGAAATCGGGGGGGTACCTCCGCGCGATCGCAGGTCCGCACCTGTGGCGGGAGAGGGCTCAGGCGTGGGACCGGAACCGTGCCCAGATCGCGGATGCGGTCTGGGCCGAGGAAGGGCGGAAGTCCGCCGAGACGACGCACAAGCTGCTGAATCTGGCGAAGGGCAAGCTGGCCCAGGCGCTCAGCGGCATGGAGCCGAACAGCCTGACGGAGTCCGAGACGATCCGGCTCCTGGACGTCGTCGCCGGTAGGCACACGTCGCTGTTCGGTGAGACCCTCGCGCTCACCGGCCCGGACGGCGGTCCCATCCGGATCACGACTCGCGACGACTTCGAGGGCCTGACGCTGGAGCAGCGGGCACGACGGATGATCGAGCTGGGCGAGAACTCCATCCGACGGGGGAGGTCGATCCTCGGCCTGGACGACGACGAGGACGAGGACGACCAGGAGGAGCGGCCCGACTGACCGTGCGGCGGCCCGGGAACGCGAAAGAGGCCCCCGGCCCGCCCTGGTGGGGGCGGCCGGGGGCCTGGTCATGCAAAGACGTCAGACGGGCCGTCAGCGGCCGTTGATGGTGAGCTTGTCGATACGGACGCCGGTGCCACCACGGGAGCCCCAGCGGCCGCCCTGGCCGCCGTGTCCGGTGATGTTGACCTCCATCGGGGACGCGCTCGGGGCGGCGGTGCCCTGGCCGTGTGCGCTGGACGTGCCGCCGAAGATGCGGAGCCCGGCCCATCCGAGGGTGGCCGCACCGATCACGGCGGCGGTCCCCAGCAGCAACGAGGCGATGTCGGCAAGGTACGGACCGGCCATGGCGAGGGCTCCTCCTACGGAGAGGGTCACGGCGCAGATGGACGAGACGACGATGATCGCGCCGCGCTCCAGGGCGGACAGCGGGCGTCGCGGCGCAGCGTCGGGGGCGGCCGGGACGAGGACGGGCGGCGCGGCCGGCACCCGGGCGAGGACCCATTCGCCGGTGTCCTCGATCTGGACCAGGGCGCGGCGCGGGTCGGCGGCCGGGACAGGGAACGCGGGGTGCACGTAGGCGGCCGGGGCGAGGTGCTGCGGCTGGTAGACGGTCGGGGCCTGGACAACGGTGGGCAGCTGCTCGGTGATGGTCGGCTCGTACATGGTGTGGTCCTCCTGCAAGGCGGTGCGCGGGCATGGGAAAGGCCCGGAGCGGGGGATGCTCCGGGCCTGCTGTGTGCTGCTGTGCGAGGGCGGTCAGTCATCGTCGGGGGTGGTGTTGGTGGCGCCACAGTTCCAGCACTCCCACTCACCGGGGAGGCGGTACCGCTCGACCCAGAAGCCCACCGGCCTGCCGTAGACGACGCAGGTCGTGCCACACCACCAGCAGTCGTATTCGAAGTCCATGCCGCCATGGTGGCGGCGGCATGGACCTTCTCGGGCGGTTACTCGGGACGTGACCAGATTCCGTGACCGGCGCTCACGATGTGCCCCTCGTCGGCGAGCTTCGACAGGGTGTTGTCGACGGACCCGGACGCGGGGCCGCCATCGGTGCCGACACCGACCGCCTTTCGGATCTCCCGGGTGCGGAGCGGCCCGTCGGTGAGGGCGGTCAGGATGCGGTCCCGGAGGGTCAGGGCCGGTGCCTTCCCTGCCTTGACGGCCCGGTGGGTGTCGAGGGCATCGACGACGGTCTCCAGCTCCGCGACCAGGGCGGCCTTGTCGATGGTCCCGTTCGCCCCTGCGACCATCAGCGTCTCCGCGTACGGCAAGGCCTCCGTGTACGCGGCGGTGAAGATGTCGGCTTCCTCCGGGGTGAGACCGGGGATCGGCTCGGCCTCCATGAGGGCGATGAGGCCCGGGTACGTCCGGTTCTTCTTCACCGCGCGGAACACGCGGGTCATGCCCGGGTGGCCGCCCTGGATCATCCAGGCGCACCCGGCGGTCACCGGCCCGGGCGGGGCCTCTTCGCCGGACCAGGCCGCAGCGACCTCCGAGGAGCCGCCCGCCCCGAAGTAGCGG
The DNA here is from genome assembly GCF_036250675.1 of Streptomyces sp. NBC_01689. Classification (NCBI taxonomy): domain Bacteria; kingdom Bacillati; phylum Actinomycetota; class Actinomycetes; order Kitasatosporales; family Streptomycetaceae; genus Streptomyces; species Streptomyces sp. NBC_01689. The sequence goes on from NZ_CP109593.1 coordinate 28,474, forward strand.
GGGATCGGGGTCACCTCGACGGTGCCGCTGGTCATGTCGCTGGCCATGCGCTGGGTCATGGTGCTGTTGGTCCGGCCGAGCCAGACCGTGCCCTGCTTCGCCCCGGAGCGGATCTTGTCGGAGTCGCCCAGGTCTTGCAGGTGGATGGACTGCCCGGCGTACCGGAGGCCCATGCCGAGCTTCCGGCCGGTGGACTGGACGCGGGAGATCATTCCGGCGACCCACTTGCGGAAGTCGGCGTGAACGTCAGCGTCGGCCGCCAGGACGCGGTTGATCTCGTCCAGGGTCGCGATGATCAGCGGCCACGGGTTGCCCAGGGTGAAGGACCCCCAGCCGTTCGCGGCGGAGACCTGCTCCCGGTAGTCCGCGACGGCGCAGAGCGCGGCGAGGGTCGCCCCCATGGCGGCCCGGCCGGCACCGAAGTGGAACACCCGGCCGTCAGCCTCCGGGAGGCTCATGCCGTCCTGTGCGTCCGCGACGATCGAGACGACACCGGACAGCCGCTCGGCCGCAATGAGCGTCAGCAGCGTGACGGACTTCCCGGACCCGGGGGCGCCGACGAGGAGATCGGTCAGCGCGCCCAGTTCCGGGTCGTACAGCGGCATGCGGGCCGGACGGCCGTCGTGCCGGAGGCCCACGGTCACCCGGCCGTCCTTGCCCATCGTGAGGTCGGCGCGGGTCGCCTCGCGGATGTGGACCAGCGGGTGCTCCCGGTAGATCGTGACGACGCCGTGGGCGAGACCGTCCGTCTCGATCATGATCAGCTCCGGGTCCTCGACACGCAGCGCCCGGGCCAGCCGGTTACGGCGCAGGTCGATCATGTGGTCCTCGGCGGCCTCGACCAGGACGACGAGGCGGTCATCCGTCATCCGGTAGTCGGCCAGGAGCATCCCCGGGTGCACCCCGTTCGGGCCTGACACCCGCAGATCCCACAGGGCGCGGACCTCGTCGTCGTCCTGTGCGGTCTCGGCAGCCGCGACCGGGGCGACGCGCAGCGCCATGCGGCCGGGGCCGGCGCCGTCGACCGGGGTCAGGGTGACGGCCTCCGGGGGGACGTCGAAGACGGCGGCGACGGCATGCTTGTCCAGGGCGCGGGAGATGGCCTCCCCGGCAGGGGCGAGGATCACCGCGGTGAAGTCGGGCCGGGCCGGGTCGGACCGGTGAATGCCGGTCAGGGCGGTGTCGCCGGTCGCGGACGAGGCGACCCACATCCGGTGGAGACCGGCCTCGTACGTGTCGGCCGGGATCTCCTCGTCCAGCCCCGCAGCGTGCGCGGCGACCAGATCGGGGAGCTCGTCTGCCGCCTGTCGCAGGCCGAGGGACCGGGTCACCGGTGCGGCGATACCGGCCGCTGCCGCCGTGGCGACAGGGGCGACGATCTCCCACCAGGCGATGCCGGGGGAGACGAGAGCGGCCGTGTAGCAGCCGGACAGGCCGAGGACCGGCAGGGCCCGGCAGCAGGCGGTCAGGAGGCCGCTGCCGCCGCTGCGGGTCCGGCGCCACAGTCGGGCCATGGTGACCGTTCCGGCAGCCATGGCGGCCACGTGGAGAGGCAGGGAGTCGGTGTGCGGGCCGACGGCAACGAGGACGCCCCCAGCGCCGTACAGGACGCGCTCAGCCGTTGCCACGCGCCGGGCGGTACGGGGGGAGAGCCCACGCGGCGGGGCGGCCAGAAGGGCAACGGGCTGGACGGTCTCGGCGGTCATGATGCGGTCCTCCTGGACGGCGTGGGAGCGGGAACAGGTGAGGGGCCCCGGCCGGTGTGGTCGGGGCCCCTCGTGGGCGGTGGTGCGGGTCAGCGGGTGCGGTAGAACCCGGGGCGGGCCTGCTGGACGCCCGAGGACTGGACGGTCTCGTACACGCCCCGGTACTCCCGGTCGTGCGCGGCGTTCAGGTCGTCGGCGGCCGTGGCCATGTCGTCGACGACGGTCGCCGCCTCACCGGACGTCGTGGCGACCGCGCGCAGCGCCACGTCGGCATCCCGGATGAGCGAGGTGAACCGCGGCTCTACCTCGGCCTGGTCGCACATCTCGGCCAGGCGGTCGGCCTCGTCGGCGTCGCGTTCCATCTCCCGCCGCAGCAGCCGCAGCCCTTCGACGAGCGTGAACGCGGCGGTGGAGAACGACGTCACTCGTGCGGCCAGGGCCAGAAAGGAGGGCCGCCCTCCGGTGCTGTCGGGCAGGTGAACGGGGCGCACTTCCAGGTCGCTCATGTCAGTCCTCGTTGTGGATGCGGGCGGACGGCATGTCGAGACCGGCGTCTGCAGTCGCCTGCTGGACGGGCCGGTAGGCGTCGTGCATGGCGTCGTGCGCGGTCTCGACGGCTTCGGCGGCGTTCAGCGACTCGGTGCGCATCTGCTCGGCCTTGCGGGCGACGACGTCCATCAGCTCAGCCAGCCGGGTCATGGCCCGGGATGTGAGGCGGCCGATCACGTTGTGCCGCTGGGTGAGCTCCTCGGCCAGGTCCTCGAAGCTGCGGCGCAGCTTCCGGGCCTGCTCGGCGAGAGCCGCGCACTGGTCGTACGTGGCGAAGCAGCGGGCCTTGGACGCGGCGAGGTGGTCCAGGACGTCATCGAGCGTGACTTCCGTCAGGTGTTCTGCGGCTGCTCCGCCGGTACGGGCGGCGGGCATGTGGATTCGGGGGGCAGGTGCGCCCACGGTGGCCTCCTTCGTCGTGCTGGTGGTGGTGCCGGGGCGAGGCCCGGCCGGTTGCACTGGGGAGCGGGGCAGGCTCCTCGCCCCGGTCGTGACGGCGCCTGCGGGAGTGGGCTCCCACCGGCGGGCCTGGTCGCCGGGGCGGTCGGCCCGCTCCACGGTGATCACGGTCTCCGTGTAGGCGGTCGCGTTGTGCAGGTCCTCGTCCGCGCTACGCCGAGCTCCTCGAGGAGGCGGAGCCCAACCACCAGGAGGCGGACCGCCTGCTGCTCCCCGTGGGGGTGTCTTCGGCCGGGGCGGCACCCGGCCGGCGCCCGGGGCGCCACCGGGCGGCTTGGGCGGTGCTCCAGTGCGGGGAGGCGTAGCGCGCTTGCCGGGGGCCGCTGCTGGCCCGCTGCCGGGCCTCGGGCGGCCCTTGCGGCCGTGCCAGGGCCTACGGGGCGAGTGGCCCGGGCCGCCGCTCTTCTGGTCCGGGCGGGTCTTCCCACCGCGCTTGTCCTGGTCGGCCCTGGCGCCGCGCTTGGCCCTGTCCAGGCCCTTCCCGCCATCAGGACCGCCGCCGCTCTTCTTCGGCCGGGCCTTGTCTCCCCGGGGAGACAGAACGCCACCGTCGGCCTTGCGGTCGCGGGTGCGCTTCAGAAGGCCCTTGCCGGGCCCGCCTGGTGACTTGCCCTTGCCCGGGGCGAGAACTCCGGAGGACGGCTTACCGGTCTTCTCCGGGGGCGACGTCTTCCCGCTGCCGGGCTTGCCGGTCTTGCCGCTCGGCCCCGGCCCCTTTCCGTCTTTCGTCTTGTCCGGCGGCTTGGGCTTGGTCGGCCCGCCCCGCGGCTTGTCCGGTCCCTTCGTGGACGCGGGCGGCTTGCTCGGGCTGACGGGGCCAGGCTTCCGCGTAGGGCCGCCAGTGGATCCCTGCGCCGTGCTGCCGCCCTTGCCGGACTTCCCGGACCCGGACGGCCCGGCCGCCGCCTTCCGTCCGTCCTGGACGGCTTTGCGGCCGAACTCTGCGGACGTCGGGACCTTGGCGAGCCTGGCCCGGGCGTCCTCCTCGGCGGCGTGCCGCTTCACCTTCGCCTCACGCCACGCTGCCTCTTCGGCCGCGCGTTCCATGCGCCGCTGCCGCCAGTCGGACACCACGGTCACGGTGCCGCGCAGCGCGGCCAGGGCGACGGCGAGGACAGCCGACAAGGACAGGGCTCCCAGGCCCGGCCCCTGCTGCCCGGGCCCGTCGTCCAGGCCCTCGGACCGGAAGGTGGCCGGCGCATCACCCGTGGGCTGCGGAGGCAGCGGCGGAAGCGGCGCCGGTCCGGCAAGGACGTCGGCAAGCGACCCGGCCGCCGACTGGCGGACCCGGCCGGGAACGGCCCCGGCCCCGGCGTCCGGAGTGGTGTCCGGGGCCGGGGCCGACGAGGGCGACGGGGGCAGCGGGGGCGGGGCCGCGGCCTCGGGGAGCGGGGGCAGCGGCGGGGGAGTGGGTGGGTCCCCCGCCCGGGGTCGGAACGTGATCACGTTGGTGTCGTCGGTCATGAGAACTCGGGGCCCCTCCTGTTGACAGAGGGTGACCGGGTCGCGTACGCGCACGCGCGCTCGTGCGCTCCCGCGCTCAAGCGCTCGCATTATGCGCGAGGCCGGTCACCCTCTGCGGGTGGTGATGATGATGAATGTGAAGCCTCGGGCCGCTACTGCCCGTAGCGGTCGCAGTAGTTCTTGAGCGTCACCGCAAGGTCGTTCCACGCGGCCTCGTCACCCTGGCCGGCCCGGTCTCCGGCTATCTTCCGGGCCTGGTCCCACCAGAGCTCCGCGACGCCCCGCGGCCCTCGATCCTGCTGTGCCTGCTGCCGGGTGATGGCGTGCTGCCGCTGGTTGTAGGTGCGGCGTTCCGCCTTGGTCATCGGCCGGTCGCTCATCAGGCGCCTCGCTGCCACAGATCGCTGATGCCGCGTGCCGGGGCGGGCCCGGCGGCCGGGGTGGCAGCGTCCCCGCCTGTCGCCTGCTGCCGGGCGGCGGCCGTGGCCGTCTTGTGCAGGCTCTTCGCCGCGACGGAAGCGATGGCCTGACGACCGCCTGCCTTCCGGAGCTCCTTGGCCTGCCGCTTCTCGTCACGCTGCCCGGGGAGGGCGGCGACGTGGGCGACATGCCCGGCGTACGTGGTGCGCAGCGCCTCCGCTGCCCGCTCCTGCTGCCGGGCCGCCTTCGCCATGGTCCGCAGGTGCTTCTCCACCTTCCGGGCCCGCAGGACCGCCGACCAGCGGCCGTCACCCTCAACGTGCTGGGAGCGAAGCCCGGACTGGACGGCGGCGAGAGCGGCGTCGTACGCGGCGGCGTCGGCGGCGTGCTCCTGCTGCCGGGAAGCCGTCCAGGCCGTCATCGCGGACAGGGCAAGGAGCCGCTCGTACTGCTCGGGCCGGTTGATGTCAGGGGAGTTCGTCACGGTGTGCCCTCCGTCAGGCTCGGGGTGATCGGTCAGAAGGGGTGGGGCCTGGTGGTCCCGCAACCGCACCCGGCGAACCGGGGACGGCAGCAGCAGCGCCAGAACGTGCCGGAGGGCGGCACCAGCACGTGGCCGGGCCGCCCTCCTGGCGGGTGTTGCGGTGGTCAGATCCGGTAGCCCTCGGCCAGCAGCTCGATGGCCCAGCGGCGGTAGTTCGACGCGGTCGTGGTCGACACGGTGAACTCCTCCGCGATCGTCTCCAGGTGGATCGCCTCGACGTTCCCGTCGTGCTCGATCAGGGCCAGGCGGGCGAGCCGTCGCACAGCCCGGTCCTTCGGCGAGAGCCGCGCTTCGTCCTCGGCTTCCGCCGCCCGCCGCTCGATTCCCGCGATACGCAGTCGCGTTTCCGCCGCGAGGGCGTCCGCTTCCGCTGCGAGCTGCCGGGCGGCCGCAGCCTCCTGCTCGTCCCGCTCGGCGCGGGCCTGTGCGGCCTTCGCGAGGGCGTCCGCTTCCGCTGCGCGTTGCCGGGCTTCAGCGGCGGCCTCCTCGATTCCCGCCGCGCGTGCTTCCGTTCCCGCCGCGCGCTCGCGGTCCTCGGCGGCCTGCTTCACCGCGGCTGCCCGGCGGGCCTCAGCTTCGGCTGCGGCTGCCGTCTCCAGTGCCTGCACCTCGCCCTCAGCAGCCCGCTCGGCGGCGACCAGCCCGGCCCGTGCGGTCAAGGCGGCCTGCTCGGTCGACGCGGTCACCTCGTGCTGCACGGCCTGAACGGCTCCATTCCTTCGCAGGGCGCCGATCTGGGCCTCGGCGGCCCTATCGGCCGCCCGGGCGTCCGCGTCCGCCTGTGCCTCCTCCTTCGCCTCCCTCAGCAGCGCCTCGCGCTCCTCGGCCTGCCGGGGCAGGGCCAAGGCCTCGTCGATGGTGAGGCCGTACGGAGCCATCGTGAGGGGGAGCAGCAGATCGGCCGGCGCCTTGCGCTTCCAACCGCGGCCGTACCGGCGTTCCAGCAGTACCCGGTAGACGCGCATCTCCTGGTCCCGCTGGACGGCCTCCGTGTACGTGGGGACAGCCCACAGGCGCATGCGACGCCACAGGGCGAACGTGGGGGCGGGGGCGAGGAACCAGCGGTGGAGCGGGACGCGGGCGGCCACCTCGTCGCTGGTGGGGCGGACGATGCGGTCGACGCTGGTTTTGCCGAGCTCCACCACGACGATGAACAGCAGCGGGACGATGCCGTGGGCGAACGCTGCCACGTAATCCACGGGCTGCCAGGCGCCCGTTGCCGGGGCGGCGGAAGCGGCGTTCAGGACCACGGTCGCGCCTGTCAGCAGCCACACCGGGTAGCGGACCCAGGCGACCGGGCGGCGAAGCCAGGCCATCAGCAGGTCCAGGGCGATCAGGACGAGGATCCCGACGTCCACGCCGACCGTGAACAGCCGCGCCTTGCCCAGGCTCTGGAACCGCAGCCGGTCGTGGGCGAACGCGGCAACGTGCTCGAACGACAGGTACAGGCCGATCCCGGCGAGGACCAGCGCAGCGAAGACGATCACCCCGGCGGTGATCTGCTGCGCCCGGGTCAGCGCCCCGAGGCCGGGACCCTTGACCGTGCCGGGAACGGCCGCCGGTGCGACGGGAACGACGGCAGGCGTGACGGGAACGTCGTTCAGTGCGGCGGGAACGGGACGCTGGTCGCCTCCGCTCAGGGGCATTGCGGCGGTAGCCACGGTGGGGCCTCCAAAGATCGAAACGGGGTGTGCGCGGGGCGGCGGGGCCGCGCTCCTCGCGTGACGGGAACGGCGGTGAGTGTGACGGGAACGGCCCCGCCCGGGCGTCGGGCGAGGCCGATGCCGGTGTCAGCGGGAGAGGCCGACGCGGGCGAGGAGCGTGTCCAGGCCGTCGACGGCCTGGGCGATCCAGAGGCCCACCCCGTGTACGAACCGGTGGTCACCGCTCTCGGTGAGCCGGATCTCCAGCCGGAACAGGTAGCTGTCGACCCGGTACAGCACCGGCTGTAACCGGTGCGTGAGCCGCCGGGTGATGGCGTAGTGGGCGTGGTCCGCGAGGATCGCCGGGAGCAGCAGGGTCACGGCGAGGACCGTTTCCAGGCGCAGTACGAAGCGCCGCAGCGGGTGCGGCCGCCGGTGGGCCGACACGACCGGGTGCGGCCGGGCCATCCCGTCCCGGAGCCGGTCGACAACAGCGGCGGCGTCCTCGGCCGCGTGGACCCGGGCGTACGTCTCGGCGGCCAGCCGGTCATGTGCGGCGTCCTCAAGCCACTGCGGTACCTCCTGGCCGTCGCCGGCCCTCTTGTGCTCCGGGCTGCCAGTCATCGGGAACCGCCCTCGCGGACCCGGCGCAGCGCCTTGTCCATGTCGGGGTCGGAGTCGACCGGGGCGGCGGCCAGGGCGTTGATACGGTCGTCCATGCGTTCTCTCTCTTCCAGGTGATGGGCGCAGCAACGGCCCCCCGGGCTCACGGCGTTAGTGGCGCCGCCGGGGGGCCGTCGTCCTTCAGTGGTCGTCACGGTGCTGCGGGCACCCGCACGGCGGCCAGATCGACGTCCACATCGGCGGGAGGTCGTCTCCCGCCCGGACCTCAATCGGCGCGCCGTACGTCTTGCCGCTGTCGCGGCTGACTCGGATCGTCATGAGCCGTGCCGGGGGCGCGGCGCCCGGTAACTCAGGGCTCGTGTTCATCCACTGCTCCTCCAGGTGGTGGTGCGACCAGCCGGGGAGTCGTAGTGGCGGCTCCAGGGCCGGAGTGGCCGAGCGGCCAACGGCCGCCCCACGGGGTGGGGCGACTGGTCACTGCTCGGACACGCGAAGGCCCGCCCTCAGGGATCGAGGGCGGGCCCGCGTCAAAGATCGTTGTTGCTTCTCCACCAGTGACGGTGATTCGCCGGCGCCCGGGTCTCGGACGGCCGCCTCGTCGGCGGTGCTGCGGAACGCTCGGCCCAGGCGGGCGAGGACGGTACGGAGCGGCGTCAGGCGTCGGCCTCTTCCAGGCCACTGATGACGTCTGGGTCGGCACCCGTGGTCAGCATTCGCTCAACCGACCACCCACGGGCCAATCGAGTCTCTAGCGCGTCTGGGTTGAATCCGAGGACCTCAGCCCATTCGCCAAGCGTCTTGGCGTGGCCCCGGAAGACCAAGAGCCGGTTGTCACGGCGGTTCCGCGCCTGCTCCTTGCGCGTGGCCCACCGACAGTTCCCAGGGGAGTAGTCGCCGTTGACGTCGATGCGCTCAAGCGTCAGTTCCGGCGAGAAGCCATCAGCCATGTCGCGGGCGAACGCCGTGAACGACACCCGCCACTCCGAGCAGACACTGATGCCGCGCCCGCCGTAGTTGGCGTAGTTGGTGTTGTTCGGGTTCGTAGTCCGCTGGATCATGCTTTCCCAGCGTCCGTACAAGACCGTCCCGCGCTGCCCGTGGACGTGGTTCCTTCCCGCTGTGGTCTGGCGACTGAAACAACCACACGACGTAGTGCTGCCGCGCTTCAGGCACGTGCCTCGCACGGTGACTTCCTCACCGCACACGCAACGGCAGCGCCACAGGGAGTTTCTGTGCCTATCCGCGCCTGCTGGCGCAAGCACTTCCAGTCGCCCGAAGGTCTGTCCTTGCAGGTCCAACTTGGGTGACATTCCGACCTCTCTCGGATTCGGTGGCCGAGCGGCCAACAGCCGGCCCACGAATGGGCCGACTGGTCACTGCTCGGTCGGGGTGCTGCGGGTGAGTGCTGGTTCCGCGAGGGTCCATGGCAGGGCGCGTGTGACGGCGTCCGGCAGAAGGCCGTGGGGGTCACCCCGCACGGTGCCCGGCCCTCCCGGCCGGGTGTTCCTCGCAGTCGCTGTGGAGTTATCAGGCCCCGTAGCTCACGGGGCGCACTCAGTTGCTCACGCACCCCCTCACTCAACTAGTTATGTTGGGGTGCGATCACGATTAACCCACCTCGCATCCCGCCTGTCAACACAACTAGCTAGGCGCGTTTCCTCATGGGTTCTGACCTGGCCTTTTGCTGATCGACACACCACGCAGAATGCCCCCGCTTCCGTAGCTCAACTAGCTATGTCATAGTGTCGGCCACAGACCAACACACATGCGGAAGAAGGGATGGAGGCCGTGGCCACGAAGGAGCCGGGCAAGATCGAGCGCATCGCTGCTGATCTCCGAGCGAAGATCGAGAGCGGGAAGTACCCGCCGGGCGGGAAGCTGCCGAGTGTGTCCGAGCTGCAGGCGGCCGAGGGAATCGCCTTCCAGACGGCTCGTGACGTCTTCCGCGTCCTGGAGCGGGAAGGCCTCGCCTTCACCCGACAGGGCAAGGGCTCATTCGTGACCCCGTTCCTGGGCAAGATCACCCGCGACGGGACCGGCAGGTACCAGCCGTCAGCCCGGTCCGAGGGCGGCGCCCGTGGCGCTTTCGAGGCTGAGCTGAACCGCCTCGGGCTGATCTACAAGCCGTCTCCCACGGAGATCGACCGGGTTCGACCTCCGCAGGACGTTGCCGCCGCCTTCGGGCTGCACCACTCCGCAAAGGCCATCAGCCGGTACCGGGCCATGCGCGCCGGCAGGGACACGGCGGACCCCGACGAGGGGTTCGTCGTCCAGCTCGCAACGTCCTGGTTCCCTGTGGACGTCGCGGGCGGTACCAGCATCGAGAAGCAGGACACCGGCCCCGGAGGCAGCAAGAGCCGTCTGGCCGAGCTCGGGTACGCACAGAAGCGCATCCGGGAGTCCATCGAGGTCCGGTTCCCGACCCCGGCCGAAGCGGAAGCGCTGAGCATCCCGGACGACCGCCAGGTATACGAGCTGGTTCATCACGCGTCGACAGCGGAGGGCCGCATCGTGGAAGTCGCGGTGCACGTCATGCCGGCGAACATCTGGCGCTTCTCGTACACGTGGGAGCTGGACGCCGAATAGGGCGCCACCACACCGACCGATCACACCTCAGGTAAGGAGCACCATGCCGAGCAACACCATCGGGGCCGACGGGACGATCACCCGCGACGCCCGGAGCCGCTACCGGCAGCGGGCAGAGAACGGCGCCCACGGGGCGTTCGAGGCCGAGACGAAGCGGGCGGGAGGAGCACCGCGCGCTGATGTCGACGTCGTGCGCGAGACGGCCCCGGCCGACGTCGCCGCAATTCTCGGCGAGGGCGCAGAGACGGAGGTCGTCATTCGACGCCGCCGCATGTACGACGGGGAACGCCTGGTCCAGCTCGCCGACACGTACCTCCCCGCGTTCGTCGCGGAGGCGGCCCCGGCGGTTGCCCAGCTCGACACCGGACAGGGCGGGATCATCTCCCGCATGGCTGACGCGGGCCTGGCGCAGACGGACGTCGTTGAGGACGTCACGCAGGCGCCGGCAACCGCCGCCCAGGCCGAAGCCCTCGGTCTCGAGGTGGGCGAGCTACTGCTCACCATCACGCACACCGGGCGTACCGAGGACGGTCGGACAGTTGAGGTCACCCGGCACGTTCTCGGCCGCGGCTGGACGCTGCGCTACGGCGTCCCGCTCGACTAGGTCCCACCAGCAGCAACAGCAACGGCCAGCCACCGCGTGGTGACTGGCCGTTAAGGTCTACGAACGACAGACAACAGAAAGCCCGACCCCCTTAAAAGTCTTGGCGGACGAGGGGGCCGGGCTCCAGAACCCGCAGTGTGCGGGGCGCTTCTTGATCTGAATCGTACGTGGTCGACGGCCCTGGAGCCAGTCACCCCGGACGTTCGATGAGAGCAGCGGCGGCGCACTCGGGCAGGGAATGGAGCCCCTCATGCGCCGTGACCAGCTCGGTCACACCACCGCTACACCTCACACCGTGGCGAGGCCCACACGCCTCGCTACTGCACCCGGATGGTTTTGGGCCTCGGGTACGCCCATCGCTCGGCCGGCCTTCGCTGGGCCCCGGCCGTGCGATCTCCACACGGAGGTCATGATGCCGTACCTCGCTGCCCCGCTCGCCCGACGCGTCCTGGTTCTTGCCGGGGGTGCCCGATGAGCACCTTCTACCCTCGCGCCACGCGCCGTGGTGCAGCCCTCGACTGGGTCAAGTTCGACGCCGAGCTCGCCCGCGACGGAAGCGTGGACACCGTCGACAAGGCGCTGTACGTGGCGATCGGGTCCTTCGTGGACGCCGAGACGCGGGAGAGCCCGGAGACATTCGAGATCGACCCGAACAACATCCCGCCGTGGGTGCCTACGCGGAAGCGGCTCGCGGAGTGCATCGGAAAGTCCGTCGACACCGTCGACCGGTCCACCAAGCGCCTGGAGACCCGCGGCTTGCTCAGGGTCCACCGGCGGCCGGACCCGACCAACCCGCGCCGGATGCTGCCGAGCGAGTACGAGCTCCTAGACCACCACATCTGGGACGAGCGTGCCGCCCAGCGGGCCGCAGAGCGGGTGGCACGGCGGGCAGGGAAGGCGGAAGCCACCAGCTCAGGGGGTGGCCGCACCGATGCGGCTACCCCTGGCCGCATGGATGCGGCTACCCCTGGCCGCACCGGTGCGGCGGTAAAGGATCTGGAAGAAGTAGTTGAAGAAGACGAGGGAGAACTAGCGCCTTCGGCGCGTAGCGCCGCTGACGCCCGTAGGGCTAGTGCAGGTAGTAGCGCGTACTACGCGAAGAGCAGCGGCTCCGCCGCGACGAGAAAAGCGGGATCGTCCTCGGTGAAGGGCAGCGGGAAAGCGACCGTGCCGGGTCCTCGTGACGGCGACGGCCCGGAGCTGTCGAAGGACGAGGCGGCAGCCTGCCGTGAGGTGGAGGCCGGCCTGCCCGCCCTCCTGGTCAAGAAGCTGCCGTTCGGGCACATCCCGACCGTGAACCGCCCGGCGGTGCTTGCCGCCCTCCAGTCCCGCACCCCGCAGCAGCTCGCAGACCGTGCCGCGCGCCGCTGGCTGGCTTACCGCTACGAGCCCGCTCTCCACGACGGCGAGCTGCGTTCCCCGGTTGGTGCGGCCTTGGAACTGATCGCCCCGACGCCGCACTGTCGCGACCTCTCCTGCGAGGACGGGTTCATGATCGACACCGGCGAGGAATGCCGGTTGTGCGTGAACCGCCGGGCAGACCGGCGGGCCGATCGGCTGGCCGGGAAGACCGTGCGCAGCGGCAAGGCGTCCGGCCCGGTTGCCGCTGCGGCCATCGAGTGCCACGACTGCGGCCGACCGTTCCCCGGCGCGGCCCCCGCCGACGGCGTGTGCAAGGAGTGCCACGAGGAGGCCGCCGCAACCGCGGCCGCGCTCTCCGCCAAGTGGTCCCAGAACGCAGCGGACCGGCAGGCCCAGGAAGCCGCTGCTACCGCTGCTACCGCTGCTACCGCTGCGGCCGAGCAGGCGGAGCACCAGGAGCAGGAGCGCAAGGAGACCGAGGCCCGGCGTGCGGAAGAGGCGATGACCGCACAGCAGCGGGCAGAGGCCGACGAGACCGCGCGGGTCCGCGCTCAGCTCGCCCGGGACTTCCCCGACCTGGCCGCCGTCTCCCCGTCGGTCGCCCAGGGCTCCATGGCACCGTTCTAGGCCCCGTACGGCCGCCCTGGTGTCTCCTCCGGACCCCGGGGCGACCGTACCGCCCAGAAGGCCCTACGCGGCCCTGAACGGCTCTGGGCGGCCCGTACAGCGCCGAACCCGGCCCCGGACCACCCTTGACCGATGTCTTGGGCGCAGGCCCCGTCCTTCAGGGCGGGGTTAGCCCATCCTCGCGTCGGAGCCGCGCAGCGGCGGAGTTCGCTCCGCTTCCTTCTGGGCCTCGGCGGCTCGGCGTACCACGGCGACCAGCCACGAGTTCAGGGACCGGTCATCGGCCGCAGCGGCGGCTACGGCCGCGCGGTGGACGTCATCGGGGAAGCGCACGTTCACGTTCTTCGTCATGGCACCATTCTGAAGCTAGCTATAAAGCGGTGCTAGAGTGTAGCCATGCAGCTTCGGTACAACTTCCGCCTCGACCCCACGCCGGGCCAGCGCACCGCGCTTGCCCAGGCGTTTGGGTGCGCGCGGGTCGTCTTCAACGACGGCCTCCGCGTCCGGCAGGAAGCCCACGCGGCGGGGCTGCCGTACATCAAGGACACCGACTTGCAGAAGCAGGTCATCACCGCCGCGAAGCGCGCCCCCGAGCGGGAGTGGCTGGGCGAGGTGTCGTCGGTGGTGCTGGTGCAGGCGCTCTCCGACCTGCACACCGCGTACCGGAACTTCTTCGCCTCGGTCACCGGCAGGAGGAAGGGCCCAAAGGTGGCCGCTCCCCGGTTCCGGTCACGGAAGGACAACCGGCAGGCGATCCGGCTCACCCGCAACGGCTTCTCCCTTCGCTCGAACGGCCGCCTGTACGTGGCGAAGGTCGGCGAGATCCCCGTGCGCTGGTCCCGCGAGCTGCCCTCGGACCCGTCCTCGGTCACCGTGGTCAAGGACGCGGCCGGACGGTACTTCGCGAGCTTCGTCGTCCAGACCGACCCGTCCGAGGTGCTGCCGGAGACGACCGGCGACGTCGGAATCGACCTCGGCCTCACCCACTTCGCGGTGCTCTCCGACGGCCGGAAGGTGTCCTCTCCGAAGTTCCTGCGCCGGGCAGAGCGGAAGCTCCGCAAGGCGCAGCAGGCCCTCTCGCGCAAGCAGAAGGGCAGCAGCAACCGGAAGAAGGCCGCCGCCCGTGTGGCGCGGCTGCACGCCCGCGTCGCCGACGCGCGGCGGGACCACCACCACAAGCTGTCCACGGCGATCATCCGCGAGAACCAAGCGGTGTACGTCGAGGACCTGTGTGTGAAGGGTCTCGGCCGCACCCGGCTCGCGAAGTCCGTCCACGACGCCGGATGGGCCCAGTTCACGGCCATGTTGGAGTACAAGGCCGCCCGCTACGGGCGCACCTTCGGCAAGGTCGACCGCTGGCTCCCGTCCTCGCAGACCTGCCACGTGTGCATGGTCATCGACGGACCCAAGCCCCTCAACGTCCGGGAGTGGACGTGCCAGGGATGCCAGACCACCCACGACCGGGACGTGAACGCGGCCCGCATCGTGCTCGCCGCAGGACGTGCGGAGAGCCAAAACGCCTGCGGAGGGACCGTAAGCCCCTCCGTCTGACGGAAGGCAGGACCCGTTGAAACAGGAACCCACCGAGGCCCGCACCTTGCGGGCGGAAGGAATCCCGGTCCTTCAGGGCCGGGAGGACGTCAAATCGACTGCATCCGCCCCGGCGAGGAACGCCGCCGGACCCGCCGGCCCCGTCCCCTCGGGCTGGATGAGGACGACGACGGCCAGGAGCAGAAGCTCCCCGCGGATCTCCCCGCCACCTGACCTCGTCCCGGCACGACGAAGGGCCCGGCGACGACGACGCCGGGCCCTTCGTACTCCGTCCCTACCAGCCAGGAGCAGGTGGCGGACAGTATGCACCCAGGGTCAGACACCCGGTGTAGCTGCGTCCTCGTCGGTGCGGTCCCGCATCCGGTGCGCCGTCCGGTTCGCGTACTGCCGCAGCTCGTGCCGTAGCCGCTCACCCCGGCCCGGGTCGTACAGCAGGGCGGCCGCGAGGACCCCGCCGCCTACCGCGTCGTAGATCTGCCGCTGCTGGGCGAGGGCCCGTTCCATCGTGCCGATGGCCTCCGCCCCCTCGTCCAGCTCGCCCTGGCCGATGTCGCCGCCGTCCGGCTGCGCCTCATCGGAGGCCTGCGCCGGTACCTGCGGCTGCGGCTGTGGCTCGGCCGGGGCGAGGCGGGGCACACGGCCCTCGGCGGCCGCCACGGTGAGGACGTCGCGCACCTGGTCCGGCCGGGCGAGGTGACCGGCCGGAGGCAGCACCGCGCGGGCCTCCGCAAGGTCCGCAGCCGTGACCTTCCTGTCGCCCCGCAGCTCCTGGACCCCCCGGTACAGGGCCACGGTCACCTCCGGGCCGTACTCCTTGAGCGTGGGCGCGAGCTCCCGGGCCTGCGCCTCGTTGATGTCTCCAATTGGAGACACCAGGGCGGCGGGCCGCCATCCCTCGATCATCCGGTAGGCGTGCGCCCGCTTCATCTCCCACACCTCGTCGACGTAGTCGGCGAACGTCGCGTGTGTCTCCCGGTACAGGCGGGCCCGGTTGATGATGTCCAGCGCCTTGCCCGCGACGATGACGGACTTCCGGAACCCGTGGAGCGCCTGCTCGCACACGGCCAGGTGCGCACGCTCCTCGTCGTCCAGCGGGCTCGTCACGGTCTCCGCGACGTCGTACGGCGTGGGGAGCTGCGCGACGGTCACCGGCGTCGACACGTCCGCGCCGGTCAGCGTCGCAACGACTCCAGCGGACTGCGCGGCCGCCGCCTCCCCGGCGCCGGCCTCCAGCTCCTCGCCCTTGTCGACGTCGTCGGGCTCGGCGCTACGGGTCGACGGCATGACCAGGCTGCGACGACGGCTCACGCTGCGGCCCCCGGCGTCTGCAGGAGGATGCGCGCGGCCTGGTCGTAGTCCCCGGCCGCCGTCGACTTCGGCGCGTACAGCCGCACCGGCTGCTCCGCGATCGGAGCCTCCGCCGCGCGGACGTTCCGCCGGATCGGCACGACGACCGCCTCCGGGTAGTCCTCGCTCACCTTCGTGGCGAGCTGCCGGGCAAAGTCGCTCTTGTCCCACGCGGTGAGGAAGACCGCGCCGACCTTGAGCTTCGGGTTGGTCTTGCGCTGGACGCTGCGGATCGTGCGGTCCAGCGACGCCATCGCCTTCATGTCCAGGCCGCCCACCTTCACGGGCACCAGGGCCTCGTCCCCGGCGGTGAGCGCGGCGACGGTGACCAGACCGAGAGACGGGGCAGCGTCGATCAGCGTCACGTCGTACGGCGAGTGTCCGCCGGCCTCCTCCGCCTCCTGGGCGAGCGCGGCCGCGATGGCGTTCTCCGCCCCGATCGGCCGCTCGTACTCCACCCGCGACAGGTCCAGCCCGGACGGCACGATGTCGACGCCGTCGAACAGGGTGGGATAGGTCGCCTCGGCCAGCGTGCACTCGTCGAAGAACACCGACCGCAGCGAGTGGCGCGGCGAGTCGGCCGGGTACTGCGGCAGGAGCCACACCGACAGGGCGGCCTCCTGGTGGTCGGCGTCGATCACGCGGACCCGGAGACCACCAGAGGCCAGTGCGGCGGCGAGCTCCACCACGGTGGTGGTCTTGCCCGCCCCGCCCTTCTGGTTCACGACGACGTACGTTCGGGGCGGCTCCGCAGGGCGGAACGTTGCCGGTACGAGGATCTGCGGCCGCCATGCCTGGTACGGCGTATCGGCGTCCCAGGCGGAGACAGTCTCCAGCCGGTCACCGGCCGGAATGTCGAGAGATGGCAGTGCGATCCGTGGCGGCCCCCCGGGGCCGAGCGGTTCTCCAGGTGATGTAGTCATGCCCGCGAACCTAACGGGCCGCCCTGGCTGGAATGTCCCCGCGGTCGTTCTCCGCGCCGACAGGCGTCCTCGAGAACCCGGCGCAGCCGGTAGCCTCCGCGCTGCGGCCGCCCCATCCTTGCCCGCCTTCATCCGGCTGATTTGCGAGGGGCGGCCGCACTCAGCAGCTGTTCAGGTCAGCCCTCGCCGTTCTGCGCTTCACCGGGCGGGACCAGGGTGAGCGTCGGCTGCTTCGGAGCGCGCCGGGCGTCGGTGGCGCTGAGTGCGAGCATGACCGTGCCGTCCAGGTAGGCGGCGATCAGGGTGTCCAGGAGAAGACTGATGCGCCGCTCCCCGACAGCGGACTCCGCGCGGGCGAACACGTCGTCAGGCAGGGGCACGACGACGCGGCCCCGGTCGGGTTGCTGCCCACGGCTCTCCGGCAGGTCGACGGTGACGTGCCCCTCGACGTAGCCGCGCAGGAGCAGCTCCACCGTCTGCTGGGCGGTGAGGAATGCATCGTCGGCGTCGGCGACGCGGCGGTAGCGGGCCCGGTCGAGCCACAGGTTGCGCTTACGGCGCATGGCGGGAGATCTCCTGTCCGCAGGGGGTGATCGGCGCGCCGACTCTATCACCTGACAGTGTCGGAAATCAGCGATCTATGACACCCAAAAGTGATAGAGTTGGTCTTGTTCAAACCACTCCCCACCAGGGGAAACGAGCGAAAGGCCCTCACTCAATGCCCACCCTCGCCACCTGCACCTACCAGGAGTTCACGCCCGACATGGGCATCCCGGTCCGCACCACGGCCGGACACCCCCGGTTCCGCCTCGGCTACAAGGTGGCCGGCCACGCGAAGACCCTCACTCCGACCCGGGCCCTCCTCGCCCAGAACCTCCCCGAGGACGCCTACGAGTTCAGCTACCGGCGCCAGCTGACCGAGGTCGGCATCGACGCCATCCGCGCCGAACTCGAAGCGATCGCCGCACAGCACGAGTCCGGCCGCCCCCTCGTCCTCCTGTGCTTCGACCGCCTCAACAAGCCGGGCAACTGGTGCCACAGGACCCAGGCCGCCCGCTTCCTGACCGAGCAGACCGGCCAGGAGATCCCCGAGCTCGGTGCCTGCCCCGCCCCCGCGGCCCCCGCACTGTTCGACACCAAGTAGGCCCGGACACGAGAACGGCCGCCAGCAGGAGCAGCAACTCCACTGGCGGCCTCGCGACCCGACACCCGTAAGTGATTCGGCGGGCGGTATGTGACCACCGGCCCCGCCAGATAGGA
This sequence comes from Streptomyces sp. NBC_01689, assembly GCF_036250675.1. Classification (NCBI taxonomy): domain Bacteria; kingdom Bacillati; phylum Actinomycetota; class Actinomycetes; order Kitasatosporales; family Streptomycetaceae; genus Streptomyces; species Streptomyces sp. NBC_01689. The sequence continues at coordinate 46,143 of NZ_CP109593.1, forward strand.
CGCACCGTGAAGGCTATCCGCCCGACCACTCTCCTCGGCACCCTGCGCCGCGCCGCCCGCACCACCGGCGATGCCGTCCGATCCGCCACCCCGGCCGCCCTGGCCCGGGCCGTGGCCGCAGCCGCCCGAACCAACCGCGAGCGCATCGTCGCTGGCCCCGACGCCGAAGAGCCGCCGACGGCCGAGGAGATCGCCCAGGCCGCAGAGGAGCACGAGCGGGCCCGCGAGCTCTACAACCGGGGCGCACGCGAGAAGCGCGCCGCGAGGAAGGTCCTTGAGCGCGCCGCCACCGGCGAGTACGGGTCCTGGTCCGTCACCTGGGTCCAGTCCACCCGCACCGACTGGGACCGCGAGGCCATCGCCGCCGTGTTCGCCGAGCTCGGCCGGGAGATCCCGACCAAGCCGTCCGCGCCCACGCTCACGCTGACCCGGGCCGAGCAGTCCGCCGAGTTCCCGGCCGCCGCGTAGCCCCCCAGCACAGACGAGGGCCCGCCGACCATCACGGTCGGCGGGCCCTCCGTCGTGGGACGAGTCGTTACCGCGTCCCCACCGGAGCCGGGGCCACCTCGTCGTCACCCAGCAGCTCGCACAGAGCGATCGTGGCGGCGTACTCCCCAGCGTTGAACCCGAGCGGGCGGGCCTCGCCGTGCTCCACGTCCCTCAGGTGCAGGTTGTGCTGCCCGTCGGCGTACGCACGCAGCAGCCGGCGGGCAGCGTCCGTGTCGACGTCAACCGCGGCTGCAATCTGGCGCCAGGTGGCCCCCAGCTTCAAGGCCTCGTGGATGCGGTTGCCGCGCCCGTGCTCGATGTCGCGGCGGATCGACTCCCGAAGCGCGAGGGCGGCCAGGGCGTCGTCAGCGTCGCCGCGCTCCACCTCGTGGGGGAAGTCGGCGGGCAGCGCGTTGTTGAACAGCCGGTCGTCGTGCAGGCCGTGCTTCTCGATCTGCCAGGACAGCGGCGTCGCCCCCGGGACGTCGTCGGGACGGCGGACAGCAAGGGTCTTCCAGCGGGCGTACTCGTCAACGGTCATTCGGTCACTTCTCCTCGACAGTGCGAGCCGCGATGAATGGGTTGTTCTCTCGACCCCGGGCGGGGGCGAGGTAGTGCTTCTCGACGGTCCTTGAGCCCTGCTTCCACCGACCCTGTGCGGTGGGGTCCTGGCCGTTGCGGGCGAGGTACTGGGCGGGGCCGCGCCGCAGGCCGTGAGCCGTGATGCGGTCGGGGTTCTTGACGGCCGCCGGGTTGGAGACGCCGGCCAGCTTCGCGCGGTGCTTCACGATGGCGCCGATGCTGTCGGGCGTGAGGAAGTCACCTCGGCTGCGGGACGGGATGGTGCCGCTGCGGGTCACGGCGCGGAACAGCGGTCCGGACGTGATGCCCTGGCGGCGGAGCTCCGCGAGCCAGGCGGACACCCGGCCGACCGGGCAGACGGCCGGGTCGGGGTCGGCCGGGATGAACGTGTCCTCGCCTTCGGCGTCCTGGTCCGTCTTGGAGAACGCCACGTGCACAGTGACGCCCTCCTCCTCGACGTCGACCTGCTCGATGAGCAGACCGGCCAGCTCGGAGCGGCGCGAGAGCATCCCCCAGCCGATCGTGAAGAGCGCGGCGTCCCGGAGAGCGGTGACCTCCTCGCGGGGCGTGCTGCCGGTGCAGGTGGCTACCAGCGCGCCGAGCATCGACGTCGTGACGGCCGGGGCCTTCTTCGGACGGTGGCCCGCCTTCGCCCGTCGGCGGCCGTGAGCGCGGATCGCCTCGCCGGCCTTCTTCGTCCCCGGCTTCTGGTCGTCGGGGTGGCGGGAGCGGATCGCGGACATGTGCACGCGGATGGTGGCCGGAGCCATGTCCTCGCGGATCAGGTGGCCGACGTACTCCACGAACGTCGCCGTGGTGCACGGCAGCGGCACCCGGCCCCGCTCGGCGCACCACGCGTCGAACTTGCTCCAGGCCCAGCTGTAGGTGCGCGACGTGTTCGCGGGCGGCGCCTCGTCCAGCAGGTCGGCCGTCTCCTGTGAGATGCGGAAGTCCGCCTCGCTGTACGTCGGGGCGTCCGCCGTCGTCGGCACGGCCTCCCCGGGACGCAGCATCGTGTGACGGTCCACCAGGGGCCGGGCGACCGGACGGGACACGGCGGGCAGCAGTGCGCCGCTCTCGTCCTCGTCGACCAGCTCGGCGTCGACGACTTCAACCGCGGTCGTCTCGGGCACGGGTGACACCCCCTCATCTCAGCTTCGTATAAGGGAAATTATACGAAGCTGAGGGGGGACGCAAGGGGACATGCGGACTCACGCGGGGACGTTCGGGCGGGGCGGGGTGCAGCACGGAAGAGGCATCCGCCAGATTCCGACAGATGGGCTATTGTCCCCGTCCGCCCCGATCAGGGCGCACGAAGGGAGACCGATGACCATCGAATCCGCCGAAGCGCAGGAGTGGCTGACCCGCGCTCAGTTCGCGGCAGCTCTCCAGGTCAACCCC